>DASSJW010000831.1:0-10999 GCA_035690995.1 Xanthobacteraceae bacterium | reverse complement strand
GTTGAAGTTCGACGGTCCGCCGTAACCCTTCCAGCGGCCTACCGGCAGCAGCGCCTCCATGCCCGAACGATCGACGGCCTGGGCGATGTCCTTGGTGTCGGGCCAGTTAAGCTTCCATGCCTCCGGAACGGTCGTGATGGTGGAGCCATGGCTGCAATTGAAAGCCATGACCCCGAGCTTCATGCGGTTGCCACCGAATAGCCGGGCGCGCGCAGTGTAGTCCTCAACGGGCGGGGCGGCGTTCATGTTCGTTCTTCCCTTCTGTTGGCGACCCCATTGCGAGGAGGAGTTCACTCTCCACCGCTTTCACCACTTCATCGGGCATTCCTGGTGGTAGGGGTCCTGCCAATCCTTGACCGCCGTATCCTTCAACACCGCCCTCAGATTTCCCTTCTCATCCTTCTTCACCTCCATGATGTAGAGGTTTTGAATCGGGTAGTGGTTGTTGTTGAACTTGAACGACCCGCGCACCGATTGGAAGTTAGCCTTGCGCAGCGCGGCGCGCACGGCGTCCTTGTTCTCGATCTTGCCGCCGACCTCCTTGACCGCGGAGTCGATGAGCTTGACCGAGTCGTAGCCAAGCGCGGCAAAGGTGGCGGGCAGGCGGTTGTACTTGGCGGTGAAGGCGGCGACGAACTTCTTGTTTGCCGGATTGTCGAGGTCCGCGGTCCAGTTCGTGCCCATGATCAGCCCGACGGCCGCATCGCCTTGCGCCGGAAACGTCAGTGGGTTTGCGACCGGATCCTCGGTGTAGAACGGAATCTGGTTCTGCAGGCCTGCCTGCGCGTACTGCTTGACGAAGGCGACGCCGCCGGCACCGACCAGAAATGCGAACACCGCGTCGGGCTTTTCGGCGCGAATGCGCGCCATCTCGGGAGCGAAGTCGAGCTGCGTCAACGGAGTGTAGACCGGGCCGACGGCCTTGCCCTTGAAGTACTTCATGGCGGCACCGACGTGCTCGTAGCCAGCCTGGTAGTCCGCGCCGACGAAGAACGCGCTTTTTACCCCCTTGTCGCTCATGTATTTTCCGACCGCCGCCGGCCAGTCGTCGTTCGAGAATGAGACGACGAAGCCGTTCTGCACGCAGTCCTTGCCGGCAAATTGCAGCGGGCCCGCCAGCGCGCCAATGGCGAAAACGCCGGCATCGTTAAACGTCTTCCAGACCGGGATCATCGTATTCGACGAACTGAAGCCGGTCACGAAATCAACCTTGGCGTCATCGATCAGCTTCGATGCGCCTTGCACCGCTTCGGCCGGATTGGTCTTGTCGTCGACCACCGTATACTTGACCGGGAGACCACCGAGCTTGTTGCCGAGTTCCTCCAGCGCGAGGTCGACGCCGCGTTTGGTTTCGGCGCCGGCCGGCGAGATCGGACCGCTGAGCGGCGTTATCAAGCCAAGCTTGATCTGATCGGCAGCCTGTGCGCCCCCGCAAACAGCAGCCAACATCGTACCGGCTAGAGCCAATCCTCGCATGGTCGTTCCCTCCTGTTTAGTCTTTTGATGTGATGCGCGGCGCATCAGCATGCTCGAAGCTTAACATCGCGCGTCGACGCGGTCTAAACCTTCGTTACAGACCGACGAAGCGACGGATGACCTCATATTCGTTCCCGAGCGCGCGCGAATCTCCGCTCCAACGCACGCGTCCCCGCTCGAGCACGTAATGACGGTCTGCAAGCCTGGCGAGAACCTTGACGTTCTTATCGACGAGCAGGATCGATTGTCCGCTCAGCTTGAGCTTGCGCAGGACTTTCCAGATCTCGCTGCGGATAATGGGAGCAAGCCCCTCGGTTGCTTCGTCCAGGATCAACAGCTCCGGGTTGGTCATCAGAGCGCGCGCGATCGCCAGCATCTGCTGCTCGCCGCCCGAAAGCTGTCCGCCCATTTGATGCTGTCGGGCGCGGATCCAGGGAAAGAGATCGAGGATTGCGTCCGTGCTCCAGCGTGGCTGGCCGCGCGGTCCGGCCGCCGAGGTGGCGGTGAGGTTCTCCCACACCGTAAGACTCGGAAAGATGCAGCGTCCTTCCGGGACCAGACCCAGCCCGAGCTTGGCAATGCGAAACGACGTCAGCCCGCGCAGCTCCTGTCCCTCGAACGTGATCCTTCCGCCATGCGGCGGAGTCATTCCCATGATCGAACGGATGGTCGTGGTCTTGCCCATGCCGTTCCTGCCCAGCAGCGTCACCACCTCGCCGCGTCGAACCTCGAGATCGACCCCGAACAGCACCTGGCTCTGGCCGTAGCTCGTTTGCAGGCCCTCAACAGTCAGCATCGAACTCGTCATCCTCTTCGCCGAGATAGGCCACGCGCACGGCGGGGTGGTTTCTGATCTCGTCCGCGGTTCCAGAGGCGATGATACGGCCACCGACCAGAACCGATATGCGGTCGGCGAGCGAGAACACGATGTCCATGTCGTGCTCGATCAGGAGGATCGTATATCGGCCCTTGATGCTCGCCAGGAGCTGCGACATCGCCCGCGATTCCTCGATGCCGAGTCCCGCCATCGGCTCGTCGAGCAGCAGCATCACTGGATGGATAGCGAGCGCCATGCCGAGCTCGAGCTGGCGGTGTTGGCCGTGCGACATCCGGGACGCGATGCGATGGCCGAGACCGTCGAGGCCCACATCCGCGAGCAGCCTGCGCGCCGGCTGGCGCAGGCGTGCAATCCGCCCGGCCGGCGTCCAGAACCGAAAGCTGTGGGGCTCGGTCGCCTGAACGGCGAGGGCCACGTTTCCCTCGGCGGTGAAGCTGTCGAAGATGCTCGTGATCTGGAATGAGCGTGCCAGCCCGAGCCGCGCGCGGCGGGCGGTTGGAAGATCGGTGATATCGCGTCCGTCGAACGTGATCCGTCCCGCGTCTGGTCTGAGCTCGCCGGTCAGTTGTCCGACCAAGGTGGTCTTACCGGCGCCGTTCGGACCGATGAGCGCGTGGGTTTCACCCTTGCGGATGCCAAGCGTCACATCGTCGGTGGCTACGAGCGCGCCGAAGGCCTTGCACAGGTGATGGGTCTCCAGCACGAATTCGCTCACGGGACTCGTCCTGGTTTGGAGTCCATGGCGGGCGCGACCAATTCGGGGCAGTCGACCTCGGGTGCGCCGGGGGCGTCGCCAGCGCCGGTCGCCCGCAGGACCATGCCCCAAATCCCGTCCTTCACCAGCAGCACGCGTGCGACCAGCAGGGGACCGAAGAACAGCATCCAGTGTTCGGTGAAATCGGACAGCACGTCGCGGAACGCCAGAAAGAATGCGGCGCCCAGAATGGGCCCGATCAGGGAATTGGCCGAGCCCAGAATGACCATGGCGAGCAGTTCCCCGGACAACTGCCAGCTCAGCGTCGCCGGACTGACGAATTTCGCGTGGTTGGCCATGAGGGCGCCGGCGAGTCCCGCAATGCCACCCGCGATGACGAAGATGACGAGCTTGTAGCGATAGGGCGGGAAGCCGATCGCGGCGACGCGCCGCTCATTGTCGCGAATACCGCGGATCACCATGCCGAACTCCGATCTGACGATCCGGTGGGCGACAAAGACCACGAGAACCAGCAGAGCGAGCACGACGTAATAGAACGTCGCATGATTGGCGAGCGAAACGTATCCGAGGTCATTGCGCTGGGGCACGGTGAAGCCATCGTCGCCGCCCCAATTGCGCAGGCTCTGGGCGAAGTAATAGACCATCTGAGCGAATGCGAGGGTCACCATGATGAACTGGAAGCCGCGGGTGCGCAGCGAAAGGCTGCCGATCGCCAACGCGAACAGCATCGAGACCAGCATGGCGAGCGGCCATGCTACCAGTGCATTGGTAATGCCATAGACCGTCAGCATGCCGGCGGCATAGGCGCCCACGCCGAACAGCGCCGCCTGCCCGAAGGTGATCAGTCCGGTATAGCCGAGCAGGAGGTCGACGCTCAGGGCCGCCATGCCGTAGATTGCGATCTGCGTGGCGAAGCGCGTGTAATACGTGCCGAAATAAGGCGGCAGCACGATCGCCACGGCGAGCAGAACGAGGAGCAGCGCACCACGTCGTGCGGGGAGCGGCATTGTCAGCCCCGATGCGCGGCAAACAGGCCGGTTCGGCTGAACAGCAGCACCACCGCCATCAATACGTAGACCGCCATCCCGACCAAGGCGGAGGTGGCATTGGTCTGGATCACCAGCGGAATGAGCACGCGGCTCAGCGTGTCGAAAATGCCGACCATCAGCGCGCCGACCAGTGCGCCGCGCACGGAGCCGATCCCTCCGATCACGACCACCACGAGCGCCAGAATGAGGATCGGATCGCCGGCGCCGGGTTCGACCGACAGCAGCGGCCCCATCATGATCCCCGCGAGCGCCGCCAGCATCGCGCTGAGCGCGAACACGAGCGTGTAGAGCAAGCTGATGTTGATGCCGAGCGCCGCCACGATCTCGCGGTTGTCGCTGCCGGCGCGGATCAGTGCGCCCACGCGCGTGCGCGTGATGAGGAGATAGAGCAACAACCCGGCGACGATGGCGACCCCGGTGATGACGAGCCGGTAGATCGGATAGGCGGCGCCGGGAATGATCTCGACCGAGCCCGTGAGGAACGGCGGAATGCTCAGCGGGATCGACTCGCGGCCCCAGATCACGGTCACCGCCTCGTTGAAGAACAATGAGAGCCCGAACGTCGCCAGCACCTGGTCGAGCGCGCCGCGCCGGTAGAGCGGCCGCAGGACCACAATCTCGAGCACGATCGCGACCAGCGCGCCGCCGATGAGAGCCAAGACCACCGCCAGCGCATAGGACTGCGTCCAGGCGAGAGCGGCCATGAGGAAGTAGCCGCCGAGCATGAAAAGCGAGCCGTGAGCGAGGTTGATGACCCGCATGATGCCGAATACGAGCGTCACCCCGACCGCCATCAAGAACAGCATCAGCCCGAATTGCACGCCGTTGAAAAGCTGCTCGAGCAGGAGCGCAAGCGTCATGACGGCTCGATCTCTACGGCGGCAATGAAGGGATGTTGTCTCGTTCCACCGGCGTGGTCGCGGGGCATGATAGGCATCGAGCGCGCGAACCTGCAACATGTTCCCCGAGCGCCGGGCGTGCTGCGGCGACGCGCCACGTTCAAACCGCGTCGAGTTGTCCGCGTGTCCGGCGATAGCGGATATGCGCGTTCTGTTGCTGTCCCGCGACTTGAGTTCACGTCTACAATGGGAGGCCGATCACACGGGAAGGGCGAGATATGAGCAAGAGCGTCGTGCGTCGCGTCGGGATCATCGGGCTTGGCAAGATGGGGCATCCGATGGCTCGGCATTTGCGCAAAGCCGGGTTTGACGTCACCGCATACGATATCGATGCGCGCGCCTGCAGTGAGGCCCAGCGCGCCGGAATTGGCATTGCCGCCCACCCCGCCGCGGTGGCACAGCAGAGCGACTTCGTCATCGTCGTCGTCGGCTTCGACAAGGAGGCCGAAGCGGTCCTGCTGGGTCCCGACGGCATCACCGCCGCCGCGCGTTCCGGATTGATCGTAGGGATCGCGTCGACGGTCGCGCCGCGCACCATGCAACGGCTCGCCGGCCGACTGACCGATACCGGCATTGTCCTGCTCGACATGCCGATCACGCGCGGTGAGCCCGCGGCCGAGGCGGGCCAACTCCTGGTGATGGTCGGCGGCGACGCGCAAGCATTCGACGCATGCAAGCCGGCGCTGGAAAGTTTCGCCAGCAGCATTTTTCATCTCGGGCAGCTGGGAGCCGGGCAGGTCGGCAAGATGGTGAACAACATGATCTTGTGGTCATGCATCTCGGCCAATTTCGAAGGCTTCAAGCTGGCGCAGGCGCTTGATGTTGACCTGGACCGCCTGCGCACCGCGCTCATCGACAGCAGCGCGTCGAACTGGGCGCTGCAAACCCAGATCGATCGCTTTCCGATGCCATGGGCAGAGAAGGACATGCGCATCGTGCTCAGCGAGGCGGATCACCTGCGGCTCAGCGTCCCACTCTGCGGGGTCGTCACCGAGGTGGTGAAGAGTGTCAAACGCGAACGCGGCTGGCCGACGCCGGAACAGCGCGAGGTGTAGCCGTCCTCGGCGGCGGCAGGTGGGATTAACGATCTCCGGGGGCCGCGCGGTCCGCCAATTGCCGGGACGGAATTTGATCGCGCCGGGTTTCCTTTCCCGGACACGCGGGTATTGTAATGTCTAAAACTACACGCTAAGATAGTATATTGAATGATTTTCGGGGCGGGCCGCTGGTTTGCTGAGGGTGGCTTGCAATGCCAGGTGAGGCGGGCGCCGCTGTTCACACCGAAACGGCGATGGCGCCGGGCGCCGGCGGGGGTCATCCCGCTGCCGATGTGCTCGGGACCAAGCTCAATTTGCTTCTGGAAAGCTTGAAAGAACTCGAAGCAGGTCGGGCCCGGATCGTAAACCTCTTCGACGGCCTCAAAGCCACGCACGTTTGCCCCGACCACGTGAGGCAGTTGGTTGCAGCCTTGCCGCCGCCACAGTCCGATACGTGGGAGATTTACCGGGATCTGCTGGATCACATCCGCGGGTTTCATCAAACCCTCTATTTCCGCCGTCCGTCCCCGCCGGTCTGGGACCGCCCGATCGCGCTTGTCGTTGAGCGGTCACTGTTTGACCAGGAGTCTCCCCCCAGCAGCGAGGTGAATGCAGATCCAAGCGCGAAGAAGCCGTTTCGTCTCTTCTCCGAACAGTACATCAGGGCCGCCAAATCGCAGAGAAGGGTACAAGAGCCGGTCACCAACAAGACGGAGCTCGTCGATCTACTCGAATATCTCCGCGAAGGACTCCGCAACGGACTCGCGGATCGCGGGCTCGGAACCGCCGGGAGAGTCGTGTTCTTCACACCGGTCGACACGCTCTGGGAGGAACTCACGGCCGCGCGATTCCGCGGCGACAGCAATCCATTCCCCGATCCGGGACCTGCCAACCGCGTATGTGATTTTCTCGGCCTGCCTTACCGTAACTGTTGGCTCGTGGAATTACGTTCGCGGTCAAAGCTCGGCGACCTGGTCGAGCAAGGCAAGCTCACTCTGGCTGCCCCGACGGTGATCGAAGCTTGGGCCCACGACTATTTCCGTCATTGGCCGCGGGAAGACGCCGCCGACCCTTGGGGGCGTACCCTGCACGTCGGCGATGGTCTGGTGGGCCGTGCGGAGTCGGAGGGCCGGCCCGAAGCAATCGTGGATCATCTATCCCCGACGCTGCTGTCTGCGGACTTCGAGGTCTCGATCCTCGGCCGTGTTACCGCGCGTCAGATCCCGATGCAGAAAGATGTCAACGAATTCCTGACCAGTAAACGTGAACTCACGGTCATGGTCCAAGAAATCGTAGCCAGGGTGGCGCCATCGTGCAGGCCGAACACGACATAGGCCCGGAGCCAGAGAACTTTGCCGGCGCGGCGGCCCACTGGGACACCGCGAAGTTCGGCAGTTGGATCCGAGCGGGCTTGGATTCCTGGTTTCACCCGCGCGCCACGGCTGGCCTACGCGCGGTAGCGTTCCGACCGCTGGTGCTCAATCCGGACCGCGATCCAATTGCGCAACTGGTCGATTCGGTGGAAGCCATACCAGGGGGGCTCGAGCGTGTTCGCGACGCTGCGGCTGAAGCCTTAGCGACGTGGACGGGATACTCCGCGAATGCGGGAGAAGTGCTTGACGCTCTGCTTCGCTTGGCCAAGCGACTGCCGACGGCCGCGCATGTGCCGGCGCTACGCCGGCTATTTTTCGATGGGCACCTGAACGATCAGCCGCGAAAGGAACTGCTCGCGCTGCAGGCACTCGAAACCGCTTTGGAGCACGTCTCGCTGGGCGACGGAGAGCGGTTGCTGCGCGATCTGCGCCGTGCCGCTTGCTGGCGGCCGTATCTTGCGGCGACCTGGCTGGAGGGGATGGCGCGTGCGGACAAGATCGACTGGTTCGAAGGACTGCGCGCTCTGCGCGCCGACCTCGAGCAGGTCGATCCAGAAGGCGTGGATTTGCGGCCTATGATGCGTCGGATGCTGACGCGGGCGGGCGACGCTTATGAAGTGCTGCAGCGGCTCAAGTCTCTCAATACTCTGGACCCGTGGCTGGAACGGGCTCTGTTCGGAGGCGAGCGGCCGGCTCTCGACTTTACTTGGACGCGAGTCCTGACCGACAAGAACAAGCCGGTTCTGGCTTTGGTGATCGGTGAAGATATCGCGCCTCTGTACGACGACCCCGACGAGCGCGATCGCATCGACAGATTCTATGAGATCAATTCGCGCCGCGGTTTGGGGCCGGTCAAGCGGGAACGAACCCCGCCGTCGCGCGCACCGGAGACGCGCGTGCGCCGCGGCAGAAGTCCCGAGCAGCTCAGGAAGATGCTTCTGGGCGACGCCGAGTTTTGCGCGCTCCATTAGCGCGTCAATTCTTGCAAGGTGGGCAGGGTGGACCAATCTCTCGAGAGCAACGTCCCACACGCGGCCGGGTCGCCGACGCTCGAGCACTATCTCGACGGAGCGGTTCGTCTGCGGCAGGCGGCAACGTGGAATACCTTCGACAGTAACCTCGCGGGCGATCTTCCACGGCGCATCATTCCAGTCGTCGACGCGGACGTGATCAGGCTGTTCATGGCGCCGGCGGAGGAGACGAATTACGTCAATCCGTTTCCCAGCTTGGAATCCGGGTCTGCAACACGGCGGGCATGGAACGATCCGCTCGCGCTGGTCGCCGCGGCGACCGCGGAGTTCATATTTCTCACCGGCACGATCGAAATCCTGGGGCAACACGTCGGCAATTGGAAGGAGGCGTTGCGCATCACGCCGACACATCTTCACGATGTGGAATCCATGCTTCATCAGGTCAGGGTCAAGATCGTGGACGGTCTCCTCTCGATCCAGGAACTCGAGGATGAAGCCATCGAACGTCTTGACCCGCTTCTCGCCAAGTCGCGTCGCGACGGCGATCGCGGATTGGCCGCCCTCGTGCAAGCCCTTCCGAATTCTCTGCGAGACTTGTATCTCGGCCCGATGTACGAAGCCGAGCGCTGGGTTCGCCTTCGCGGCGATCAGGTTCTGCTCAGGCTCGACGGATTGGCCGAGGCGACGACGGAAGTCCTGAATCCAGATGAGAAGCTGATCGAGCGTTGGCGCGAGCCGCTGTTCAAGGCTCTCACACCGTCACCCGCGTCGATCCGGCACCAGACCCGCAGGAACGATCCGCAGAGCATGACGCGTCGAGCCGGCGAGCGCGCACGACGCGATGCAGCCGCACTGGCGAGTGTCACGGCCCTTAATGAGGCGGGCTTACAGGCAGGATCGGAACGGGGTTGGCGCGCCATACTGATTAGCGGCGACGAACATTTGCACCGGGTCTATTCCCGCTGGGCCTGGGAAACCAGCGGGTCCTCGCTACGGCCGGAGCGATACGTGCTGCGGCGCCCGCTGCAGTTCACGCCGGTACTGAACATGGCCAGCATGAGCAAAGATCCGGCGACAGCCGATATATTCAAAAAATTGACCAATGCGCTCGACCTGACGGTCGACATGCTGCTGGATCAACCTGGGGGAGTGCCGAACCCATATTTGTTGGAGTTTCACTGGCAACGCCACCGCGGGGCCTGGTTGAAGACCCTGGATCAGGAGGGAATCCAAGATCATTTGGTAAAGTGCAACAATTATTGGCTGGAGGCGATCAACCACATCAACGCGCGCAATCACCCATATCTCACACGGGACTACCACAGGCTGTTCGAGAGATTGAGGGAGGCGTTCGACGAGCCGGACGCACGACGCGAGCTAATCAATCATACCAAAAGCATCGTGGAGGGAATCGACGTTGAGCACTTTCGGCTGGTACTTGAGGAGACTATCTATGAGTTGACGCGACTCGCAATGCCGATGCGAATGCCGTTTCTCGTGCGTACGCAATTTCCTGATTTCCTCGGCGATGGTGGGTCGACGTCGCGTTTCCTCTTCGGGGAGTCGCAGCTGGGCATGATTCGGCACGGCGCCGCGGAACTCCAGGAGGTCGCTGAGAAAATCCTCGCTTCCCCGGGCGCCCGCGGCGCCTTCCTCACTGCGATTCTGGCGGCTGCAGCCGGGTCCTTCGTGCGAGCGTCGCATTTGATCGCTCGCGCCCGGGAGCTCGCACGCGACGATCCCGATGTCGACCCGCCACTACTGAGCGAGATGACTTATTTCCACGCACTCATACTCCGCCTCAACGTCAGTCGGCCGGAGGACTACAAACAGGCTCGATCCATTGTGCAAGGCATTTTTCCTGCTGCTTCAAGCGACGGCTTCCAACGTGCGCGCGCTTATTCGGAGGCCGCGGCACTGGAGCTTCAATGGTACGCAGTTGACGCAATGCATCCGAAAAACCGCATCATCTCCGATGAGCAGAAATCCCACCTTAATCAGGGGCGCGATTATCTCAAGCTTGCTCGTGATTCCGTGTCATGGCCGCTCGTGCCGAGCGCGAGCCGGCACGAGCGAGAGTTGGAGCTGCAGATAGTCGTCAATACCATCGCCCTGAATACCTACATTAAACTCGCGGAAGGCGATCCGGACTTCGAGGCGCTGCGCTGGGCGCGAGAGCAGCTCGAGGCATTGCTGCGCGGTGCGATCGAGGATGCCGACTACATTACCGAACTCTGGCGGCGAGCGGCCGAATGGCTAATCGAGCCGACGCCGGAGAGCGAGCGCGCAGTGCGTCTTCATTGCAAGCAGACGCTTGTCGATCGCGGTGCCAGCGAAATGCCGACAGCAGACCGCAATGACCTCGAGCGGATCGCGGCGTATTTTCAAAGCCCGCTAGACTTGGTCGAGAGATGAACGTCAAGGGAACTCATCGTCGAGCGCGTGAGCCTTAGTGCCTCGATGTTGATGATTTGGCTCTAGCAATTGCAGGAGCTGCCTCGGATGCGAAAACTTGCCAACGCCGCACGGGTTCTTCAACAGGCGGTATTCATCAGCATTATCGTTTTCCTGATCGGGGTGATCCTTCTTCTGATCAGCTACCGGAAGCCAGGTGCAGTGAGATCAATGGCTTAGGTCAAAC
>DASSJW010000830.1:0-3588 GCA_035690995.1 Xanthobacteraceae bacterium | reverse complement strand
GCAAGCGCAGCCGCGCGCGTGGTTGCAGGCGATTTGGATGTTGCTGCGTTGACGATGCGCGCTGCGGCGCGCATCGCCGCGTCGGCAATCACCTTCAAAATCGACGGCGACGCGGTGCGTCGAGCGATCCTCCCGAACTGGCACGGCGGTGCCGCAGTATCACTCGATGGCGCCATGGCGGTTGAAATGCCTCGGTTTTCGCGGACCACACATCGAAACGTAACCAACGAGCGCGCCGCTTGGCGAGAGGACGCGCGATAAGCCTAGCGCGGCATTCTATCCACGGATCACGCGTGGGTACGAGAGCGCCACGAGACGGCGCAGCGTCCGCCGCATTCGTCTCTCGAGCGCCGCGGCCCGAGCGGCGCCCGATGCTGTGCAGCGGTTGCCGCGGAGGGACCACTGCCGCCGATGTCGGCGCCCACGGCGTGACGCCCTGCCCTGCCCCGCCAGTTCTTGCCGAGCAAGTGCCTCGGCGGGCGGCTTGATTTCTGTTTTTGGAAGCGCCCGCCTCGCCTCGCTGGCGGGGCGAAGCGCAAATTATTGACAGGGACCCGAATATCGACAAATCTTCAGAATCTCGACAAAATGAGGTACGCCATTGCCGGCAAAGCAGCGCAGCGGATCGGCGGAAACGCCCACCCTGGCGGTTCAGGCCTTCAGTCGCCTGCACGCCGACATCCTCAGCGCCAAACTGCGGCCCGGCGAAAAGATGTATGTCGAGCGCCTGCGCGCAACGTACGGCGTCGGCGCCACCCCGCTGCGCGAGGCGCTGTCCAAACTCACCTCCTTGGACTTGGTGACCGCGGAAGGTCAGCGCGGCTTTCGCGTGGCGCCGGTCTCGACCGCGAACCTGCTGGACATCACCAAGACGCGGGCGTGGGTCGAAGGGACCGCGCTCCGGGCTGCGATTGCCGGAGGCGACCGCCGCTGGGAGGGGCAGGTCCTTGCCGCCGCACACCGGCTCAGAGGATGCCCGAAGAGTGACGGCGAGCGGCTGAGCGACGAGTGGTACCGGGAAAATCGGGAATTTCACGACGCGCTGGCCGGCGCCTGCAACTCCCCGCAGACGATGATCTTTCGCACCCAGCTCTATGACCTGAGCGATCGCTACCGCCGCCTGTCCGTTCAGAACGGCCTGGGCGGGCGGGACTTCGACGCCGAGCATCAGTCGATCATGGACGCCGCGCTCGCACGCGACGCCGACGCGGCCATTTCGCTCACCATCGATCACTTCGTCGAAACGACCAGAGTGATTCTTTCCGGCGAGTCTTCGGACCAGGACTGGGTTGATCGCACGATCGACACGCTGCGGCGGGACATTCGCGCAGGACTGGGCTCGTTCCCGGCCAAATGACAACGCGCTCAGGCCTTGGATGCCTGTCGCCAACCAAGGATTTGCCATGCTGCCCCCCTTCCAGAAGATCATCGACATCAGCCTCGAGCTCGATCCCAAGAATTTCGGCATGCGTACGCCGGCCGGATTCAAGAAAGACATGCAATTCGAGATGGAGGTCTTGAAAGAGCACGACGCGCCGGGCGGCGCCGGGCAAATCGTGCGTGGCGTGCATATGCGGCTGCACGCCGGAAGCCACGTCGACGCTCCCGAGCACAATGTCCCCGGCGGCACGCAAATCCATCAGCTGCCGCTCGATTTGTTCATCGGTGACGCCATCATTGCGGATTTCCGGCACAAGCTTCCCGCCAAGGCGATCACCGAGAAGGACATGGAAAACTCACTCGGCAACCGCATCAGAAAAGGCGATCGCCTGCTGCTGCGGACCGATCACAACAACAATTATGACGGCGGCTCCGAAAAATGGATGACGGAATCGCCCTATCTCACTATCGGAGCGACGACGTGGTGCATCGAGAAAGGCGTGGTCATCGTCGGATATGATTTCTATCACGGCAACGATGAGCCCGGTGCGCCGCGGGTGTTCCACAACTCCCGTACGCTCAGCGAGCACGGCATCATCACGATGCCCTACCTGAAGAATCTCGATCGCATCGAAAAGGACCGCTTCACCCTGATCGGGCTGCCGCTCAACCTGATCGGCGCCGAGGCGTCACCGGTGCGCGCAGTCGCGCTCTGCTGACTTCGCGCGCCGCACAATAAAGATCTGAGCAAAGGGAGAGAGCGCCGTGACGTTTTCGCAGCTGATGGCGGCCGTGATCACGGGACTTGTGTGCCTCTGGCCGCCGGCGCGCGCGCAAGAATCCTATCCATCCAAATTGATCACGATCGTGGCGCCCATCACCGCCGGCACGACCATCGACATTCTCGCACGGCTCTATGCCGACAAACTGTCCAAGCGATTCGGCCAGCAGGTCGTGGTCTTGAACCGTCCGGGTGCCGGCGGCTTGATCGCCGCCCAAGCGGTCGCCAGCTCTCCCCCGGATGGCTACACCCTCATCCTCGTCAATTCCGGGCATGCCATCCTCGGCACGTTGAACAAGAATCTGCCGTTCGATCCCGTTCGCGACTTTGCCGGGGTGTCCCTTGTCGGCGAGGCGCCGACCATCGTGACCGTGCCTCCCACGCTTGAGGTTTCGAACCTGAAGCAATTCGTGGAACGCGCGAAAGCCAAACCCGGCACCATCAACTACGGATCGGCCGGCATCGGTACCGCGACCCATCTCGCCGGCGCGTATTTCGCGCTGAAGACCGGCACGGACCTGGTCCACATTCCCTACACCGTCAGCGCCACCATTATCGCGGACATGCTGGGCGGGCGTATCCAGGCGTCGTTCGTTCCGGCCGCCTTTGTCCTGCCGTTGCTTCAGGACGGACGGTTGCGTGCCCTGGCGGTGTCCGCCAAGGAGCCGGTCACCGAACCGATCAAGATTCCAACGGCGCTCTCGCAGGGCATCGATTATCAAAATGCGACCTGGTACGGCATCCTCGCGCCGGCCCAGACACCGAAAGCCGTCCTGCAGACGCTCAGTCAAGCCATCTCGGAGGTCGGCAAGGACCCCGAGTTGCAAGCCAAGATTCGTGCCCAGGGCATCGATCCTCGCGACATCGAGCTGGAAAGGTTCGACGCCCATATTCAAGCCGACATGGCTCGCCTGGACCCGCTGCTGAAGGCCATCGCAGATCAACGATAGCTCGGCTGCGCCGCGACGCCGCGTGATGTTGTCGTCGTGACAAACAATCTTCACGGGCGGAAGTCCGGCCCCGTCCCCATTGATCGAGCGGGAACGGCCATCTGACTTCGGTCCAGACTGCAGCGGCGGAGTGCGGCTCCGGCGGCTCGTCGGCGAGAAAGACTGCGTAGCCGCCGACTGCCGCGATGAGGACAACGGCGGCGGCAATGGCGGACAGGAAGCGCGCGGCTTGCTCGTGTCCGCCTTTGCAGGTGCGCCGATCCGTCAGTTCTTTGCCAAAAACTCTCGCGCCGCCACGAGGGCGGGGCGCGCTGTCCCCGCGTTGTTCGCGAGGCCCGTCAGTCTTTGGTAATAGTCCTTGGCTTTCGCATTGTCGCCCGATCGTTCGGCCGCCCTCGCGGCTCCGGCAAAGGCGTTGAAGCGGTTCGGCTCCTTCTTGATCGTCGCCTCGAACGCAGCGAGCGCCTCGCGCGCCAT
>DASSJW010000829.1:0-3343 GCA_035690995.1 Xanthobacteraceae bacterium | reverse complement strand
GCCATGGTCGCGAACAGCGCGCCGGCAAGATGATTGCCGCTGCCGACGCCGCCGGATCCGTAGGTCAGCTTGCCCGGTTCGTTCTTGCCGGCTTCGATCAGCTCCCGCACGGATCGGGCGGCGACGGCGGGGCCGACGACGAGGACGATGGCGCTCCTGGCGATCAGCCCGACCGGCGCGAAGTCCTTGCGCGGATCATATCCCACATTGGGAAACACCGACGGCGCCATCGCCACCGTTCCGGTGCTGCCCATGACCAGCGTGTATCCATCAGGCGGACTTTTCGCGAGCTGGCGCGTGCCGATCGTGCCTCCGGCTCCAGGTCGATTCTCGACGATGATCTGCTGACCCAACGTGCGGCTCATCGTTTCCGCGAGGATGCGGGCGATCACGTCGTTGCCGCCGCCCGGCGCCTGCGGGACGATCAGGGTGATCGGACGCTCGGGATAGTCCCGCGCCGCGGCCGATGCCGCCGGTTGCAACGCAAACCCGGCAATGGCGGCCGCGATCATCATCCATTGCTGCATGAGAACTTCTCCACCTGCGGTTGGTCGGAGGTGCGCGAGGCGGATCATTCAATCAATCCGCAATCGGAGCAATAGACCCTTGATAGCTGCGGCGAGCAGGTGCAATTGCTTGCGGCGAGGTTGACGGGAGGGCGGAATGGCAGGTGAAGACGTCGCGCGCGTGCACCGGGAGGCGATCATCGTGGAAGGGCACCGCGACATGTTCGAAATGAACTATCTCGCCGCCAAGGGACAAGAGTATCCGGTCTTGAACGTCACGCTGCCGCGGCTCAAGCGCGCCAATATCTCCACGACCTTCTATGCCATCTCCGGCGACAGCCTGACGCACGCGAACGGTACCTATCGCTTCTTGCATGCGGCGCTGCAGAACATCGACGCCTTGCGCACGGAAATGGCGGCCTCGCAGGGCCAAATGAAGCTGATCCTGCATCGCGAGGATTTGCCCGCGGCGCCGACGCCGGACACCGTACACTTCGTCCTGAGCTTCGAGGGCGGCAAGCCGCTGGAGGGGCGCCTCGAAAACCTGCGCAACTTCTACTGCCTCGGCCTGCGGGCCATGCAGATCACGTGGAATCTGCGCAACGAGCTCGCCGACGGCGTCAAGGAGGAGCGCACGGGCGGCGGCCTGACGAATTTCGGCGAGGCCGTCGTCAGAGAGATGGAGCGGCTCGGAATGGTGATCGATCTCGCCCATATCTCGCGCGCGGGCTGGTTCGACGTGCTCGATGTCGCCTCCGGTCCCGTCTGCTGCAGCCATTCGAACTGCAAGAAGATCTATCACCACTTCCGCACCATCGACGACGAGCAGATCAAGGCGCTGGCCGAGACCGGCGGCGTGCTGGGCGTCAACGCTATCGCGACCATGGTCGCGAAGGAGCCGACGCTGGACAAGCTCGTCGATCACATCAGCCATATCGCCGACCTCGTCGGCATCGACCACGTCGGATTGGGACTTGATTTCGTCAAGGACGATGGTCCGCTCTACCCGGAGGACGAGATTTTCGGCGTCGGTGAGAACAGGCTCATCCCGGGATTCGAGAACGAGGACGACCTGATCAACATCACCGAGTGCCTGTTGAAGCGGGGGTTCCGCAAAGATGACGTGGTGAAAGTGCTGGGCGGCAATTTTCTTCGCGTGCTGCGCGCGGTGCTCAAGCCGCGCGATCGCATGATCGGATCGCTCGGCATTCCCGTTCCGGCTTTCGCCGGGGCGAAGTGATCAACGGAATATCCGAGGATCCATGCCGGACCTTCGCCTCAGTCTCGCCATCAACGATTATGTCCACACGGCCGACATCGCCAACGGCCGCGTGCGCGCGCCGGGCATCGACCTCACCATCGTCAGTTTACCCTTCGAGTCGGTCGCCATGCGCTTCGGCGCCAATCTCGAGTTCGACGTCGCCGAATATTCATTGGCGAATTACTGCGCCCATCTGGCCGAGCCGCGGCCCTCGCCGATGGTGGCGCTGCCGGTGTTCACGTCGCGGGTGTTCCGCCACAGCTCGATCTATGTCAACGAGGCGTCCAATATCGCCGATGCCGGCGACCTCGCCGGCCGCACCGTCGGCGTCCCGCAGTGGTCGCAGACCGCCACGGTCTACGTGCGCGGCTACCTCACGCATGACGCCGGCGTGCCACTGGCGTCGATCCGCTGGGTGCAGGCTGGCGTGGATCAACCGGGACGGCGCGACGGGGTGCCGTCGTATCTCCCGGAGGGCGTCACGGTGACGCCGCGGCCGGACCGGACGCTGAGCGATCTCTTGGCATCCGGCGAGATCGACGCCGTGATCTCGGCCCGCCCGCCGCACTGTTTCCTGCAGGGCGCGGGTGGCGTCCGCCGCCTTTTTCCGGATTTTCGGCAGGAGGAGGAGCGCTATTTCGCGAGGACCGGGATATTTCCGATCATGCACGTGATCGCCATCCGCCGTCCCGTGTACGAGGCCAATCCATGGATCGCGCGCAACCTGCTCGATGCCTTCGAAGCGGCGAAGCGGGCGGGCTTGGCCCGCCTGCGCGACATCCAGACCTCGCATCTGCCGACGGCATGGGCCACCGAGGAGATGGAGCGCGTGCACAAGCTGCTGTTCCCGGACGGCAATCGATGGCCCTACGGATTGGAGCCCAACCGGCCGACGCTCGAGGCCTTTCTGGCTTACGCCCACGAGCAGGGCGTGACCCGGCGCAGGCTTTCCTGCGAGGAGCTTTTCCCGAAAGAAGTGTCGTTCGAGGTCCGGATATGATGCCAGAACGTGAGGCCACCGCTCTCGCGGACCAGAGCTTTTTCCGATCAGCCGCGCAGTTGTCATTCCGGGGCCACCGATCTCGGGTCTACCCGAGATCGGCAGTCGATGCCCAAGTCGGGTAAACCCGACTTGGGTGCGTAGCGAGGGAGCCCGGAATCTATAACCACGGTCAGGGATTTTGGATTCCGGGCTCGCCGCTGCGCGGCGCCCCGGAATGACTGCGAATGGATTTAACACCAGCGTAACAGCGCGGCGACCGGCGAAGCTGTCGCTTTCGCCTTATTGCGGGGCCAGCCCGATGCGCGTGATCATCTTCTTCCACTGCGCAACATCGCGCCGGAAATAGTCGCCGGCGTCGGCGCGATCGCCGATCCGAAACTCCGTCTGCAGGGCCTGCAATTGGCTCTGCGTCGAGGCGTCGCGCAGCACCTCGTTCACCGCCGTGTTCAGCTTCTGCAGGATCGCCGTGTCGGTTCGTGCCGGGGCGAAGAGGCCGACCCAGGTCGATGCAACGATCGGAAAGCCGCTCTCCGCATAGGTCGGAATGTCGGGAAGCTGCGGCAGGCGCTGTTC
>DASSJW010000828.1:0-10078 GCA_035690995.1 Xanthobacteraceae bacterium | reverse complement strand
CCGGCGCGGAATTCGCCGAGCGAGCCCGACGACCCGGTGAACATCGAGTTGACCGCCATCACCCGGCCCAGCATGTCGTGCGGGGTGCGCATCTGCACCAGCGACTGGCGGATGACCACGCTGACGGCGTCGCACGCGCCGTAGATCGCGAGCGCCAGGAACGACAGCCCGATCGACGTCGACAGGCCGAACAGGAGGCTCGCGACTCCGAACAGTCCGACCGCGGCGAACATGACGTGGCCGGCGCGGCCGGCGATGGCGCGATGCGCCAGCACGATCGATACGCCGAGCGCGCCGACGGCGGGCGCCGATCGCAGCAGCCCGAGCGCCCAGGGTCCGGCGTGCAGGATGTCGCGCGCGTAGATCGGCAGCAGCGCGGTCACGCCGCCGAGCAGAACCGCGAACAGATCGAGCGATATGGCGCCGAGAAGAATCGGATGGCTGCGAATATAGGCAAAGCCGGCAAACACTGTTTCCAGAGTCACCGGCCGGCGCGGCTCGCTGCGCGGGATGATCTCCACGCCGCTGATCAGCACGCTCGCGGCGATGAAGATGGCGGTGCAGGTGGCGTAGACCGTGGCCGGCCCGAGCCCGTACAGCAGACCGCCGAGCGAGGGCCCGCAGATGACCGCGGTCTGCTGCGCCGAAGCCGAGGCCGCGATCGCGCGCGGCAGCAGCGCCATCGGCACGACGCCGGGCAGCAGCGCGTGCATGGTGGGAATCTCGAACGCCCGCGCCGTGCCGGACAGGAACAGGATGGCGAACATGCTCTCGCGGTCGAGCCAGCCCTGCGCGGTGCCGACGGCAAGCGCCAGCGCCGCCAGCGCCTTGCCCACCTGGCAGACGCTGGCGACCACGCGGCGGTCGAACAGGTCGAGGACCTGGCCGGCGACGATCGAGGTCGCCAGCAGCGGAAAGAACTGCACCAGCCCGACGAGGCCGAGGTCGAGCGGATCGTTGGTGAGGGCGTAGATCTGCCAGCCGACCGCCACCCCCTGCATCATGAAGGCGCCGTTGGTGAAGGTTCGCGCGCACCAGAAGCGCACGAACGAGCGATGGCGCGTCAGGGACGAGGCGGCGTCGAGGTCGGGCATGGTTTGCGGATCGCCGGCTACACGCGTCGGCCACGCCAGCCGCGTTGACGGCGCATTGCCGTTTCCAAGGCGCTGGCACTGCCGGAGTCCAACATCACTGAACCTGCGTTACAGCGGAATGGCGAGCAGCGTGTCGATCAGCCTGCTGTCGAGGATCACCACCTTCTCGGCAAACCGGGCGACGCCGTCGTCGAGCACCACGTGATCCTCGTAGCGTCCGCTGGCAAACAAGGTCGTCTCGCCGGTGTGCATGATGCGGGCGACGAGAAAGCCGGTCCGGGCGCGCGCCCCCCTCCCCTCGTCCGCGGTCAACAACGGCGGCGCGACGATGTGGCGGTAGCGCTGGGCTTCATAGACGTTGGCGTCGCGCAGCGAGCGCACGCGGTCGCGCAGCATGGCGCGCGAGGTCGCATAGATCATGCCGAGCGGCAGGCCGCGCTCGAAATTCTCCGCGGTGGTCACACGGTAGCGGCCGTCCTCGGTGAAGAAATCCGGCCATGCCTCGAGCTGGTTGTCGTCGATCGCCTGGGCGTAGCGGACGTTGAGATCCTGGACCTTGAGCTGCAACTCGATGTTCATGTTGTTTCTTTTTCGTAGCTTGGGTCGAGCTCTTCGCGAGACCCAACATCCCGAGCCGGGTGCGAGATGTTGGGTCTCACAAGTGTTCGACCCAACCCACGCATACGGCGCTACATCCCCATCAGCCCGCGATAGGCCTTCCAGAAGCCGCGCACCGCCGCCTCGGTGACGCGGTTGTCATCGGAGGCGACACTCGCGCCGCCCATCTCGACCACCGAGAGAAGATCCGGCGCGGTGGTCACGGCACGCTGCACGAAGCCGGGCGCGGCGCCGTCCTCCATGGAAATGTAGCCGGCGGGCCCGATCAGGTTGGCTTGGCGCAAGCGGCGCTCGGTCATGTCCTCGTCGTCGGTGGTGAAACCGAAACAGGTCCACACCAGCTCGGTCTGGTCGAGACCCTGCGGCACGAGGCGGCGCACCGCGAGGCTGTTGCGGGTCTGCTGCAGCACGAAGGTGGGGAATACGGAGAGGATCTGCAGTCCGATGCCGTCGCCGAACTCGTCGACCGCTTCCAGCAATTGCGGCGCCTCGAGCCCGAAGCCCTCCTGCGCCGCGCGCATGCCGGCCTGCTCGTATTCCTTGCCACCGCTGTCCGCGGCGAACGAATAGCTCACGTGGTGGCCGCCGGAATCGCTCACCACGATGCCGCCCTTCTGCGACAGGCGGTTGAGGCGGAAGGTGGTGAAGAAGGTGTGCAGGAGACTGGCGTGGTAGGTGTCCTTCACGTTCTCCATGTAGAGCTTCCAATTGCTCGGCAGCGTCTGGCTGTAGCCGCCGAGCAGCTTCACCGGCGCCCGCATCACGCGGCGGATGCGGCTTGCGATCTCGGCGCCGAGATATTGTTCGAGCGGCGGCGCGGCGGCCGACAGCGTGCCGAACACCAGACCGGACAGGGTCTCGAGGCGCAGCTTGCGCGGGCCGTGATCCTCCGGCCGGCAGTGCGGCGGCATGCCGCCCTTGCCGGCGAGCCCCTTGCGGAACGCAACGCCAGTCAGGTTGCCGGCGAGATCGTAGCTCCAATTGTGATAGACGCAGATGATGTCGCGCGCCTCGCCGCTCTCGTTGAGCACCAGCAGCGATCCGCGATGCGCGCAGCGGTTCTCGAAGCCGTGCAGCGTGCCGTCCTTGTCGCGGGTCACTACGACGGGCATGGCGCCGAGGCTGGAGCGGCGGTAGCTGTTGGGGCCGGGCAGCTCGGCTTCGAGGCAAAGAAAACTCCAGGTCGGCCCGCGAAAGATCCGGGCCTGCTCCTCCTCGTAGATGTCGCTGTCGGAATAGAGCCAATAGGGCACGCGCGTGAGCCCTTCCGCCGGCCATTGGTGGGAGATGGCTGCCATCGCGTCCTTTCGCATGAACATCGATCAGTCGAGTTTTACGTTGGCGGCCTTGATGACCTTGTGCCAGCGTTCGATCTCCTCGCGCATATAGGCCGCGGTCGCCTGGGGCGTGCCGCCGATCGGTTCGGCCGAGAGCTGCGCCAGGCGCTGCTCGATGTCGCTTTGGCGCAGCGCTTCATTGACGTCGGCGTTGATCTTGTCGACGACAGCCTGCGGCGTCTTCGGCGGCGCAACGATCGCGAACCAGGCCGCCGATTCGAAGCCGGGCAGCGTTTCCGCGATCGTTGGCACGTCGGGCAGCGAAGCCATGCGCTTGGGCGTGGCCACGCCCAGCAGCTTGAGCTGACCGCCCTTCACCAGCGGAAGCGACACGCCGAGATTGTCGAACATGAGGTCGACGCTCCCGGCGACGAGATCGGTCAGCGCCGGCGCCGAGCCACGATATGGGACGTGCTGGAATTTGACGTCGGCCATCATCTGGAACAACTCGGAGGTGAGATGCGAGGTGGTGCCGTTCCCCTGCGTGGCCGAGGTGAGCTTGCCGGGGTTGGCCTTCGCAGAGGCGATGAGCTCCGCGACGCTGTTGACCGGCAGCTTGGCGTTGACCACGAGGGCGTTCGGGACCCGGCCCATGATCACGATCGGCACGAACTCGGTCGGGTCGAAACCGAGCTTGGGATAGAGATTCTGGTTGATCACCAGCGGCGGCGGCGGCGCCGAGAGCAGCGTGTAGCCGTCGGGCTCCGCCTTGGCGACCGCCTCGGCGCCGATGTTCCCGGCAGCGCCGGTCCGGTTTTCGACCACGACCGGCTGTCCCCATTTCCGCGACAGCCATTCGGCGAAGACGCGCGGCATCACATCGGCGGTCCCGCCGGCGGGGAACGGCACGATGATCTTCACCGGCCGCGACGGATAGTCCTGCGCACGGACACTCGGCGGCGCCGCCAGCATGGCGGCAAGCGCAAGGGCGGCGCCGACGCAGCCGCGCGCGAAATGCCGGCGCGAACCGCTGATACAGCCGAAACCCATTTAAGCGTTCTCCTCGCCCACACGTCTTTGATGATTTGATTGTTCGATTATTCCACGGCGATCTTGGCGGCCTGGACCACCGGCCCCCATTGTTCCGTGCTCGCCTTGATGATGTCGCGCATCTGCTCCGGCGTGCTGCCGAGTGGCTCGGCTTCCAAGGCCAGGATACGGGCCCGCAAATCCGGCGTCTGGAACGCCTGTCCGATCGCATCCGAAATCTTCTTGACGATCTCCTTCGGCGTGCCGGGAGGAGCGGCCACGCCCATCCAGGTGTCGGCGTAGACGCCCGGCAGGGTCT
Source organism: Xanthobacteraceae bacterium (assembly GCA_035690995.1). GTDB lineage: Bacteria > Pseudomonadota > Alphaproteobacteria > Rhizobiales > Xanthobacteraceae > VAZQ01. The sequence continues at coordinate 5,741 of DASSJW010000828.1, read as the reverse complement.
CGGCCAAGGTCGCAACGTTGGGATAGTCCTTGAGCCGCTCGCGGCTGCCGGTGGCGAGAAACTTCAGCTTGCCGGCATCGATGTTCTGTTTGTTGGCCAGCAGGTAGTCGGGAACGATGTCGATGTTGCCGGCCAGCAGATCGTTGATGGCGGGCGCGCTCCCCCGATAAGGGATCTCCGTCATGCGGAAATTGCCCTTGAGCATCAGGAGTTCGCCCAGGAGGTGCCCGGTATTGCCCTTGCCCTGATGGCCGTAGTTGATCTTGCCCGGGTTGGCCTGGGCGTAGGCGATGAGTTCGGACATGTTGTTGGCCGACAGCCCTGCCCGTGCCAGCACGATCAGGGGATAGGTCGCGAGCACGCTGATCGGCTCCATCGCGCGCGTATCGAAGGCCGCCTTGGTGAACACCAGGTGGGTGATGCTGTAGGTGAGCTGGGGCGCGCACAAGACGGTGTATCCGTCGGCCGGCGACCGCAGCACCGATTCCGTTCCCACGCGTCCGCCCGCGCCGCCGGCGCGATTCTCGACCACCATCTGCTGCCCGAGCAGCGTGCTCGCCTTTTCCGCGGCGAAGCGGCAAAGCAGGTCCGCGGTGCCCCCCGCCGGCAGCGGGACGACCATGGTGATGGGACGGCTCGGGAAGTTGGTCTGCGCCTGCGCGGCGCCGCATGCGCCCGCGAGCAGGCTTATTCCGCAGAACGCTCCGATGGCGATACGCTCAAACATTCGTCCTCCTTACTCGTAGAACTCGGGCGACAACTTCTGGCCGTCGCGCTGCGCCTTGTCGTGATTGATCCAGAGCTGAGCCTTCTCCTTCGCCATGACGTCCGCCATGCGTCGCATGGAAGCAGCGCTCTTGTCCTGGCTATCGTTGGTCTCGGGCACACGCCGGTTCTCCCAATTCTCCCTGAAGTGCACCGCATCGCCCGAGAGCAGCACCGCGCCGGCCTTCGGCAGCTTGACCAGGAGGCTCTGATGGCCCGGAGTGTGTCCGGGCGTCGAGATGATCGTCACGCTGCCGTCACCGAAGACATCATGATCGCCGTCGAGCTTGGTCACCGGATGGTCGGGCTTGAAACGCGGACCGACCGGCGATGGCCAGTCGTATTCGGCCTTCTGCACCAGCAGCATGGCCTGCGGAAACAGCGTCACATTGCCGACGTGATCGGGATGGGTGTGGGAAACGGCGAGGTATTTGATGTCGGAGGGTTTTACCCCGAGTTGATCGAGTTGCGAGACCAGCGTCTTCGGCCGCCGCCAATGGGTCGCCCGCGGGTCAGCGGGACGTTGACCGTCCGGCATGGCGGCGATGGCGTCGGTTACTCCGGTGTCCCACAGGAGCCAGCCCGCGCGATGCTTGATCAGATAGCAGCTGTCGACGAAGTCCATCGACTTGCCGACGTTGACGCCCGGCGACCAGCGCGAAATGTCGCCGGCAACGCCTTCGCCGCAATTGAGGATATAGAGGCGCTCGACACCCGGTTTGGCATCTTGCGCGGCGGCGCGCTGCAGGAGGCTTGGGGCGCACAGCAGCGCCAGCGAGAGGGCCGCCACGGCGGGAGACAGACGAATCGGTTGCATGGCGTTTCCTCCTCCATTCGTCGCGTTTTGGTCAAACCGGAGCGACTTCGCGAACACAATAATAACATGATCATGAGGCGGGTGGCGGGTCGCTCATTTTGGCGGCAGGGATGCTGGTCAAAGCCTCTTCTGCCGCCCCGCACGTTCTGCTAACCATGCGCCCATTGTGAGCGAGTTCAGCCATCGCTCTGTCCATGATGAAGAAAATGCACAGCGACCACAACGGGCGCCTGCGACCGGACAACGCGCCACGAGGCCAACATGAGGGTCCCATGATCAGCTATTCCATCCGCGCCGTCTTGCTGGCGACGGCGTTCGCCGCCAGCGTCCTTGCCGCCAGCCCGTCCGCAGACGCCGCGTCATTCGACGGCCCCTGGAGCGTGCTCGTCATCACCAAGAGCGGCGCTTGCGACCAGTCGTACCGCTACGGCCTGATGATTCGCGGAAGTACGGTGTCCTATCTGGGCGGCGGAGCCGTCAGCGTTTCCGGTCGCGTGGCGCGGAACGGCCGCGTCAGCGTGAACGTCTCGTCCAGCGGCCAAAGCGCGTCCGGGGTTGGACGGTTGTCCGACGGACGCGGCAGCGGAACGTGGCGTGGCCAGGGCACGTCGGGCACCTGCTCGGGCGTGTGGAGCGCGACCCAGGGCTGACATCAGCGCAGGACGAACGGCCTGGCAGCCGCAGGTGCTGAACTCCAATAGGAACGCCGCGCGTCGACGTCGGAGAACAACTTTGCACACGCTTCGTATTTCTGCCGCCTTTGCCGCCGGGCTCTTGGTGTGCGCGCTCTCGGCGTCGTCCGCGCCGTTCGGCTTGGCGTCGGCGCAGGCGCAGAAGCTGACCGAGGTCAGGAAGAAACCCGATCGAAAACGTCCGATATCCAGAGACAGCCAGAAAGCTCCGACCTCGAAGGACGGCCAGAAGGACCAGCAGGAGCGCGCGAAGTTCACCGTGGATGAGGAGGACGCCGCCGTTATCCCCGGCATTCCGGACGCGCGGGTGTGGGGCGATTCGGCGACCGGCTTCATGCGCCTCCTGTCGGCTGCGAACGGACCGTGGCTCGCAATCTCCGGCGGCGGCTCGGATGGCGCCTACGGGGCCGGCGTGCTCACCGGCTGGACGGAGTCCGGCACCCGGCCCGAATTCAGCGTGGTCACCGGCGTCAGCATCGGCGCGCTGATTGCTCCATTCGCTTTTCTCGGGCCGCGCTACGACGAGGAGGTGCACAAGAACTTCACCACGATCGGAGCGGCGGACATCTTCGAAGACCGGACAACCCGCGACAGCCTGTTCGATTTCTGGCCGCTGAAACGTCTGGTGGAGGATCGGATAACGGCAAAGCTCCTGTCGGAAATCGCCGCCGAACACGCGCGCGGCCGGCGCCTGTTCGTCGTGACCACGAATCTCGACTCCGGACGGCGCGTGGTGTGGAACATGGGCGCGATTGCCTCGCGCGGAGACGAGGCGGCGCTCAAGCTGTTCCGTGAAGTCCTGCTTGCCTCGTCCAGCATCCCCGGATTCTTCTCGCCCGTCCTCATCGAGGTGGAGGCGAACGGCAAGAAATTCCACGAGATGCACAGCGACGGCACGCTGACTGCGCCTTTTTTCGTCATGCCGGAAGCGATGTTGTCGGCGAGCGGCGGAGCGGGCAAGCCGTTCAGTCAGCTCTATATCATCGTGAACTCCAAACTCGGCCCGGAATTCTCGATGCCGGATCGCAACATTCCCGGCGTGCTCGGCCGCTCCATCGCAGTCGCTCTCACTGCGGCGTTGCGCGCGGAAGTGATGCTGATCTCCGTCGGCGCGCAGCGACATGACTTCACGCTGCGCATCGCGCACGTGGATCCCGCGTTCAATCATCCGAGCCGCGGTCCGTTTGACGGAAAATACATGCAGGCGCTGTACGAATTTGGCGTCGCCGCAGGCAAGGCTGGCACCGCCTTCGGCAACGCCCTGCCCGATCTGTCGATGCGGGGCTCTAGCAAACAATAGCAAGGGCGGTTCTGCAGCGGCCGGTGCCGGCCTGATGGTCAGGCCCGGCATGCGCTTCGCAGAACGGCCAGACCGGCGCGCAGCTCGCCGCGGGAACGTTTGGGACCCGTGCCGCGTTCACTGTTGTGTCTATCCCGTGAGGAATCTCCCTTGCGCACCGTCCTCCTTTCGCTCGCTCTTCTCTTCGGGTTCGCACCGGCAGGCGTTGTGCTGGCGCAATCAGCCGCGCCCGACCGCGTGCCTCAGCAGCGCGCCGCTTGCCCGCCCGATGTGAAAGGCGAAGGGCCGACGGTCGGCAGCGGGAGCAACGAGCCGTTAAGCGACAAGCTCGCGCAGTCGAATGGCGTGATCTGTCCGCCTGCCGGCGTCGACCAGGATATTCATGTGCGCCCGCCCGGCGGCGGCGAGCTCAAGATTATTCCGCCCCCCGGCACGCCGGGTAGCGATCCCCGAATCGAACCGAAATAAATCCGGTCTCCGACTGCGCTCGCCGATTCGCCGCCGCACGAGAGGTGACGAATTACTTTTCGGCGCTGCTCAATCGCGATCCCAACAATGCGTTGGGTTCGGTAATGCGAATGGCAAACCGCCACGCCAGCCAGAACATCGCGAAATAGAGTGCGATGAAGGTGACGAGACCGGTGTACGGAGTGACATGGCGTTCGACCAGCAACCCGACGCCGATCGAGATCGACTGGCTCACGACCAGACTCAGCAGAAAGACAACCAGCAGGCGCATGGCTTCGCCCCCTTGGCGTTGATTGCGCGTGCGTCAAGGTTCGGCGACACGGCCGGCGGGATCAACACAGGCGGGACGATCGGTCGCGGCGGCGAGGCCTGACGTGATGTCGCAGGGTCGCCGCGTCGCGCGGTGGCCGCCTGCAGCCGTGGGAACCAGGCGGGGATTTCAGCGGCAGTCGATCTTGTCGCGATGCATGATCGGCCACGTGCTGTTCCAACGAAGAGAGGGGACCCCGAAGGGTCCCCTGTACCGGCGGCCATGCCGGGCGGCGACGAACCGCGCGGCGGCCGGCGAGTGACTGGTTCAGCTCGCGGCTTTGAAGTTGAGCCGCGCTTCCGCGAGCTCGGTCAGCTTCCTATCGGCGGCCTTCTCTTCGTCCAGGTTCTTCTGCAACACGCTGGCGCAATCATTGCGGCCCAGTTGCTTCGCCCAGGCGATCAGCGTTCCATATCGAGCGATTTCGTAATGCTCGACGGCTTGGGCCGCGGACGCAAGGGCGGCGTTGAGCACTTCCTTGTCCGCGATCTCGCCCGCCACGTCGTCCGCTTCCTCGATGATGCCGTCGATCGCCGGACAGTCGATGCCCTTGGCTTCCACGCCGTGCATCTGAAACACCTGCTCGAGGCGCTTCACCTGGTTCTTGGTCTCGCCCAGATGCGATTGAAACGCCTGCTTGAGCTGCGCGTCGGTCGCTTTTTCGATCATTTCCGGCAGCGCTTTGAGGATTTGATTTTCGGCGTAGTAGATGTCGCGCAGCGTGTGCACGAACAGGTCATTCATCGTCTCGATGTCCTTGGAAAACAAGCCCATGGCTCTAGCCTCTCCGTTTGGGATCCGTTTATGGGGGCCGAGGGTCGTGCTGCCATCACGCAGCGATGCTGGCGCGCTCGCGACCCGTTCACAGGGAGCCAACGGCGGAAGCGGCGCAGGGTTCCCGGCGCGCGCCACTTAGGCCGAAACGTCCGCCGCCCGACGGAGAGCGACGAATCGCTCAGTGGAACTCGCCCCCGAGCGCGCGGGAGTCCGCATTCAATGCGAGTGCCTCCACGCGACTTGGTACCGTGTCGCCGGTTCCACTACGGCATCGGCTCATCGTCGCCGGCACGTCGCTCGATGGTGCGGATGTCCACTTCCGAGGTGAGCGTCCGATGGACCGGACATTTATCGGCGATCTCCAGCAAGCGTTCGCGTTGCTCCATATTGAGATTGCCTCGCAGCGTGATGCCGCGCTCGATGCGGTCCACCATTCCTTCCTTGGTCTCGCAGGTCTCGCAATCGGCGGCATGGATTCGGCTGTGGCTGAGCTCGACCGTCACGCGCTCGAGCGGCAACGCCTTGCGCTCGGCATAGAGCCGCAGCGTCATCGCCGTGCAGGCGCCCAGTCCGGCGAGCAGGAGATCATACGGGCCCGGGCCGCTGTCGAGG
>DASSJW010000827.1:0-13322 GCA_035690995.1 Xanthobacteraceae bacterium | reverse complement strand
GAGAACAACAGGTGGTCCATATGATCGTCGTCGATGATCATGGTGCCTTCGCTGCCCAGCAGCTCCAGGCGGTCGGACTGGCCGAGCGTCGGATAGCGCGCGGGCAGGGCGTAGCTGACCCCGAGATTGATCACGGCGCCGTCGGCGAAGGTCACGATCGCCCAGGTGACGTCATGGGCCTGGTAGCCGGCTTCCTTGAAGATTCCGTGCTGTCCGCGCGCCACCACTTCGACCGGCCGGTTGCCCTCCAGGAACCAGCACATCAGGTCGACGTAATAGGTGAGCACGTCGAGCACGGGCGTCGCGTGCGCGTCACGCTTGAGGATGGCGAAGGCCTGCGCACGCGAGTTGTAGACGCGCGCCGTGCCCCCGATCACCCGGCCGAGGCGGCCATGCAGCATCTGCTCCTTGGCGCGCAGGAAGCACTCCTTGTAGCGGCGGCTGTAGCCGACCCGCAGATCGCCTTTGGTGGCGCGCAAGGTATCGAGAATCCGATCGGCGTCGCGCAGCGAAAAGCCGATCGGCTTCTCCACCAGGACCGGCTTGCCGAGCTGCAAGGCCGCGAGGATGGGAAGCGTGTGCTCCTGCTCGGGCGTCGAGACGATCACCGCGGTGACGTCGGGGTGGCTGATCACCTCGTTGTTGTCGCCCGAATACAGGTCGGCGCCGGCCTGTTCGGACAGTGCGCGCGCGCGGGCAGGGTCGCGATCGGAAATCGCGAGAAAGCGGACGGCGGGATGTTTCGCGGCGAGCCGCGCGCGCAGCGTCCCGATGCGCCCGGCGCCGACCACCGCGATGCCGATATTGGCTTGCTTCATTCTCATGTGCCCCTACGCCCGGCGGTTTCCTCGCCTCGTCCGCGGGGATGTGTCAACCGTCATACGAACTTCCGCACCTCGTCCTTCAGGTCGCCCCAGATGCGGGCATAGATGTCGCGGAATTCCGGCGCGACCGCGAGCTCGGCCGGCGGCAGGCGCGGTCGCGGCAGGGCGATGGGGACCATCGATTTCACCCGCCCCGGCCGGTTGGTCGAGACGATCACGACATCGGAAAGGAAGATCGCTTCGTGCAGGTCGTGGGTCACGAACAGCACGGTGCGCTTGTTGCGTTCCCACACATCGAGAAACAACTCCTGCAGCAGGAGCCGCGTCTGGCTGTCGAGGGCCCCGAACGGCTCGTCCATCAGGAGAATGTTGGGCTCGATCGCAAATGTTCGCGCCACCGCGACGCGCTGGCGCATGCCCTGCGACAGCTCGTGGCGATAGTGCCCCTCGAAGCGGTCGAGCCCCACCTTGCGCAGCCACTCGCGCGCGATCTCGTTCCGGTTCGCGATCCCGCGGACTTCGAGGCCGAAGGCGACGTTCTCGATCGCCGTGCGCCACGGCATCATGCCGTCGCGCGCGAACATGTAACCCACGTCGTGGCGGATGCCGGTGACGGGACGGCCGTCCACCTCGACCTTGCCTCTGCTCGGCGGCATGAGACCGGAGACGATGTTGAGGATCGTGGATTTGCCGCAGCCGGAGGGGCCGACGATGGTCACGATCGAGCCTTCCGGCACGTCGAAGGTGAAGTCGCGCACCGCGACGACCGGCTCGCGGTCGCGCGGGCGAAACACGATGCCGACATCGGCCAGGCGGATCTTCGCCGGCGGCTGCGATATGGTGTCGATCTCAGGCACTGGTGAGAGACGGTTTCCAGCGCAGGAGCCGCGCCTCGACCTTGCGCATGATCAGACTGAACAGCCAAGCCACCACGGCGAGCGTGATAAGCCCGGCAAACACGCCGGCGGTGTTGAAGCTCGCCGCGCTTGCGGCGATGAGATAGCCCAATCCGTGATTGGACGCGAGAATCTCGGCGACGATCACGCCGAGCAGCGAATAGGTGAGGCCGAGGTTCAACCCCGTGAAGATCCAAGGCAGCGCCGAGGGGAACGTCACCTTCCAGAGGATGTCGCGTTCGGAAGCGCCCATCAGCCGCGCGATGGTGATGATGTCGTTGTCGACGTTCTTGGCGCCGCCCAGCGTGTTCACCAGCAGGATGAAGAACACGAGCGTGAACGCGGTCACCACCTTGGCCATCACGCCGATGCCGAACCAGAGGATGATCAGCGGCGCGAGCGCGACCCGCGGCAGGCTGTTGAGGGCCAGCACGAACGGCGCCAGCACGTCGTCCCAGAACGGCGAGCGCGCGAGCAGAAGTCCGCAGATGATCCCAAGCGCCGAGGAGACGACGAATGCGACCAGGGCCTCGTAGATCGTCACCGCCACGTCGCTCACGAGGGCGCCGTTCTCGAGCAGGTGCCAGAGCTCCTGCACGATCAGCGCCGGCGTGCTGATCCAGAACGCATCGACCAGCCCGATCGCGACCACCAGTTGCCAGAGTCCGAGAAAGACCAGCAGAACCGCGAGGCGGGCGAAGATCACGCGGCGGCGGTCGGGCTCACTGCCGACGCCGACGCCCGCACCGGCCTCGATGAGGAGCGCGTCTGTATCCGACGCGGCCACGATCAATGATCCGACAGCTGGGGAAGCTCGCGCGGCATGAGATCTTGCGCCACCACCTGCGACCACGAGACCGGCTGTGCGATCAGCTTGCCGGCCAGCAGCATCTGGCTGATGTTGCGGATCGCGGCCGGCGTGGCCACCGGACTGAAATTCCCGCGGTAGCTCTGCAGATAGGCGCGCAGGAGGTCGGCATCGATGCCGCGCATGTAGGCCTGCGCCACCTTCACGATCTCGTCGAGCTGGTTCGGGTCCTGGATGCGCTGCTCGGCTTCGACGATGGCGGCGACGACGGCGCGCGCCGCCTGCGGACGCTCCTTGAGCGTGGAGCCGCGCGCGAACACCCCGTTATAGGCGAAGTCGCGAAACAGCTCGGGCCCTTCGCCGTTCTCGATGTTCAACACGTGCTTTGCGATCTTGAGGCCGGTCACCGCCGCGGTCTGCGTCGGCTCAACCGACATGTTGCCGTCGATCAATCCGTTCTTGAGGCCCGCCAACGCGGTGGTCGGGTCGCCGACCGGCACGATCGTCACGTCCTTCTGCGGGTCGAGCCCGGCTTCGCGCAGCAGGAACCGCAGCGTCACGTCGGTCGACGCGCCGGGCGTGCTGATGCCGATCTTCAGGCCTTTGAGGTCCGCGAGCATCTGCGGATAAGGCTTGCCCGCATTCGGTGTCGGCACCTCGTTGCGGACGATCACGCTGAACGGCGGCCGCGTCAGCGTGACGACAAGAAGCTTGACGTCCTGGCCCTTGCTGGTGACGGCCACCCCGTGCTCGATCGCAAACGCACCGAAGTCGGTCGAGCCGCTGATGAGGATATTGGCGACCTGGATGCCGGTGCCGTAGACCAGCTCGACCTCGACGCCGTGTTTCTCGAACAGCTTCAGGTGCTGGGCGACATAGACGGGAAAGCAGCAGAAGTTGCTCTGGAAGGTCGACATCTTGACCTTCTCGGCGGCGCCGGCCGGATTTGCCAGCAGCGCGAAGGCGAGCGCCGCGATGACGCCGGCGCAGCCGCCACGTGGTCTCAGGGCAAGACGCGATCCACTCCAGCCGCCCATCGTTTCCTCCCAAGGTTTATCATTGTGTTCTTCTGTTCATGCCACTTGCCGGACCGGGACGTCCCGCCGGTAGCGTCGCACCCGGTCCTCGTCGACGTCGATGCCGAGCCCGGGACGGTCCGATACTTCCACATGTCCGCGCTCGATGCGAATAGGCCGTGCGGTCGCATCGTCGGAGAGGCCCTCGTTGGAGAGCGTCAAGCCCCACGCGATCTGCGGCAGCGCGGCGGCGATGTGCGTTGCCGCCGCACACGCGATGCTCGACTCGCCGGTCTTGGCGGAGACGTTGACGTTGAGCCCGAGCCGGTCGCACAGCCGCCCCGCCTCCATCACGGCGCGCATGCCGCCGAGCTTGATGGTTTTGAGGCTCACTCCACGCGCCGCGCCGCGCTCGTGATGCCGGCGAATATCGGCAAGCGAGTGGATGCTCTCGTCGGCGCCGATCGCGATATCCGCCGCGGCGGCGGCCACCGCCGCCATCCCGTCGATATCGTCCGCGTGCACGGGCTGCTCGAAGAAATCGAGCCCGGCATCGGCCACGGCGCGCACGTATTGCACCGCTTCGTCAACGCTCCAGCCCTGGTTGGCATCGGACGAGATCAACGCCTCGCGTCCCAGAATCTCGCAGACGCGCCGCGTCCGTTCGCCGTCGATCAGCGGCTTGTCGATGCCGACCTTGATCTTGAACGCGCTGTAGCCGTCCGCCTTCTTGCGCTCGGCCTCGCGCAGGTCGGAGGCGAGCTCGCCGGTGCTGATGACGCCCAGAATGGCCATGCGGCTCCTCTGCTTGCCGCCGAGCAGCGCATGTGCCGGGCGCCCGGTCGCGCGGCCGACCAGATCGTGCAGCGCCATCTCGATCGCGGCCTTGGCAGCCTGATTGGCGTACATCCGCGTGGCCATCGCCGCGACGGTGCCGGCGATGTCCTCTGCCGGCCGCTCCTCGACCGCGGCTGCGAGATACGCGACCGCCGCCATCATGCTCTCGACCGTCTCGCCAGTCATGGTGGGAGCGGAGGCGGCCTCGCCCCAGCCCACGACGGCATTGTCGGCCTCGACCCGCACCAGGATGTTGTCCGCCTGCCTGATTTCGACCCCCGCCATGAACACGGGTTTCTTCATGGGAAAGCTGACGGCGATCGGCTCCACGCGCTTGATCTTCACGCTGCAATCTCCTTGACCAGTCCCTCAGCCAGTATGCTCCTCCAATTCGACCAGCGCCCCGAGAAAATCGCCGGGATGGACGAACGCAATGCGCTCGCCGGCGACATTGTGCTGCGGCTTTCCGCCGCCCAGGACCCGCACGCCATTTTGCGCCAAGCCGCCGACCGTGTCGTCGACGTTGTCGACGCCGAGACAGAGGTGATGAATGCCGCCGCCTGGATTGCGTTCGAGGAATTTGGCGATCGGGGAATCCGGCCGCGACGGCGCGATCAGCTCGATCCGGGCGGCCCCGAGTTCGACATAGGCGAGGCGGACCCCTTGCTCCGCATTCACCAGGCGCGGACCGAGCACAAGTCCGTACTTCTCGCTGAGCTGCCGCGCCGCCGCCTCGAGATCCGGCACGGCAATGGAGATGTGGTTCAAGCCGGTGATCATGTCATTGCCTTCGACGCTGGCGGTGCGATCCGTCTAGATGACTTTCGCCTGCCGCAGCTCGGCGATCGCCTTCGCGTCCAGGCCGAGCTCGCCCGCCAGGATCTCATCGCTATGCTGGCCGAGGGTCGGCGGCGCGCGCCGCACCGAGCAGGCGGTGTCGGAAAACTTGAAGGGGATCCCGAGCATCTTGAGGGCGCCGATGGTGGGATGCTCGACCGTTTCGATCATGTCGCGGGCGGCGGTGTGCGGATCGTCGAGCGCGTCGGCAACCGAGTTGATCCTTCCGCAGGGCACCCCGACCGCCTTGAGCTTCTCGAGCCAGACGCCGGCGTCACCCTGCGAGAGCGCCGCGTTGATCAGGCCGTCGATCGCGGCGCGATTCTCGACCCGGGCGCGGTTGCTGGTGAAGCGGGCATCCGTCGCCCATTCCGGATGGCCCAGCACCTCGGCGATGCGCGCGAACTGGCGCTCGTTGCCGATGCCGATGGCGATCATCGCATCGGCGGCCTGGTAGGTGGTGTAGGGGACGATGCTGGGGTGGCCGTTGCCGAAGCGGCCGGCATTGCGGCCGGCGGTCAGATAGTTGGAGGCGACATTGATGAGCATCGCGAGCGAGGTCTCGTACAGCGACAGCTCGACCTTCTGGCCCTTGCCGGTGCGATGGCGCGCGTTGAGCGCCGCGAGGATGGAGTTGCTGGCGAGCATTCCGGTGCACACGTCGACGATGGCGACGCCGTACTTGGTCGGGCCGCCGTCCGGCTCGCCGCAGATGCTCATCAGTCCGGATTCCGCCTGCAGGATGAAGTCGTAGCCGGGCAGCGCCGCCTTGGGTCCGGTCGACCCATAGCCGGTGATGGAGCAGCGGACGAGGCGGGGCGCATGCTGCGCGAACCAGGCGTCGGTGAATCCCCACTTCTCCAGCGTGCCGATTCTGAAATTGTCGATCAGGACGTCGGCCTTCTCGACCAGACCGGCGAGGATCTTCTGCCCAGCGGGCACCGCCATGTTGAGCGTGAGCGAGCGCTTGTTGCGGTTGACGCCGAGGAAATACGCGGCCTCGCCGGCGACGAAGGGCGGGCCCCAGCCGCGGGTATCATCGCCCTTGTCGGGCGGCTCGACCTTGATCACCTCGGCGCCCATGTCGCCGAGCATCATGGTGCACAGCGGGCCCGCCAGAATGCGGGTCAGGTCGACCACTCGCGTCCCGGCGAGCGGGCCATTGGCGGCATCGGTCATGGATTGGTTCCCGGGTTATTTCCTGCGCATCGAGGGCGGCGCGTTGAGATCCTGGGCGCAGCCTTCGAGATAGTCTTCGAGCGCGCGCTTGTTGCGCATGCGGAATTTCTGGAAGTCGGGTTTGCGTCCCGCGAGAAAGGCGTCCATGCCTTCGAGACTTTCCTCCGAGCCCCAGACATGGGCGAGCAGCTCCATGCCGTGCTGCCACGAGGCATAGAGCAGATCGGATTCGAAGTTCAGGCTCTTCTTGGTCATGCGCAGCGTCTGCGGACTGTGGCCCTTGATGGTCTCGCACCATGCCAGGGTCTCTTTGCGCAGCTCGCTCTGCGGCACGCATTTGTTGATCAGGCCGATCTCCACCGCTTCCTTCGCGCTGAAGCGCCGGGCGCAGAAGATCATCTCGCGCGCGAGCCGCTCGCCGATGATGCGCGGCAGGTATTGCGTCGCGCCCACGGTCGGACAGGCGCCGACGCGGGCGCCGGTCTGGCCGAGCACCGCGTTCTCGGAGGCAATGACCAGGTCGCACCACAAGGCAAGCTCGTGGCCGCCGCCCATGCACCAGCCGTTGACCATGGCGATGACCGGAATCGGCAGTCCGCGGATGGTCATGGCCAGGCCCTGCATGCGGTCGTTCCACATGGCGCCGTTGACGAAGGTCAGCCGTTTCATGGCGTAGAAGTCGCCGCCGGCGGAAAACGCCTTGTCACCGGCGCCGGTCACGACCGCGCAGGCGATGGAGGGATCCTCGCGGGTGGATTTCAGCGCGTCGATGAGCTCATCGAGCGTCTGCTCGCGAAACGCGTTGAGCACGCGCGGCCGGTTGATGGTCGCCCAGGCGACCTGGTCCTTCACCTCGTAGAGAATGTCGTCGTATTGCCGCTTGGTCGTGCTGTGTTTCTTGGCTGCGGGCTTTTTCGCCATGTCTCCTCACCGTTGTTGCTCTCATCGGCGGGGGATCTCGCCCGAGCGCGCTTTCTGGCATCATAGGCGCGGCGCGTCCGTACGGGCAAGTTCGCGCATCGGCCGGTCTCGGTGAACGAAGGAGATGAGTGCAATGCAAGAGCTGATCGCGCGCGCGGAAAAGATCGCGCGCCGCCTGAAGGACCGCGGCGAGACCGTTGTCGTGGCGGAGTCCTCGACCGGGGGCCTTATTTCGGCGGCGCTGCTCGCGTTGCCCGGCGCGTCCGCCTATTTCCTGGGAGGCGCCGTCGTCTATACCCAGGTTGCGCGCCGGGCCCTGCTCGATCTGCCGGATATTTCGGCGCTCGGCATGCGCGCCTCGACCGAGCCCTATGCCCGGCTGCTGGCGCAAACCGCGCGGCAACGCTTCTCGGCGAGCTGGGCGCTGGCCGAGAGCGGAGCCACCGGGCCGAGCGGCAACCGCTATGGCGATGCGGCCGGCCACAGCTGCATCGCCGTTGCCGGAGCGAGCGAACGCGCGATCACGCTCGAGACCGGCAGCAGCGACCGCATCGCCAACATGCATGCCTTCAGCGCGGCCGCGCTCGACCTGCTGCTGGACGCAGTGGGCGGCAATGCCGCGACGACGTCCTGATGAAGCGAGGTCGCGCGTCAAACCGCCGGCAGGGTGACGGCGAAGCAGCTGCCGCGTTCGGAATCGTAGGCGACATCCCCGCCGTGTCGGCGGGTGATCTGCTTCACGAGCGCCAGGCCGAGCCCGCTTCCCTTCGGGCCGGACCTGCCGGGAATGCGGTAGAACATTGAGAACAGCCGGTCGCGCGCACTCTCGGGGATGACCGGGCCATGATCGGACACGCGCAGGACTGCCTGGTCATTCTGCCGGTCGACGGTGACTTCAATGGGGGGCTGGCCGTGCAGATGGGCATTGTCGACGAGGTTGCGGATCATGCGACGCAGCAGCGTCGGGTCCCCGCGAACGGTCACCGGCCTTCCCTGCACCCAGCAGTCGTCGTATCGCGCGCATTCCTCCGCCGCGAGGGCGGTGAGGTCAACGTCCTCACGAACGTCCAGCTGCTCGGTCGCATCGAGGCGGCTGACCAGAAGGATCTCGTCGACGAGTTGATCGAGTTCGGCGATGTCTCTTTCGAGCTCCGCTTTGCGTTCGGAAGGCGTGTCGGCGAGCTCGAGGCCGAGCCTGATGCGCGTCAGCGGCGTCCGCAACTCGTGCGATGCGTTGGCAAGCAGCATCTTGTGGGCGTCGACCAGCCCCTCGATGCGGGCGGCGGCCTGGTTGAAGCTTTGCGCGAGCCGGGCGACCTCATCGCGGCCTTCGACTTTGACCCGGGCGCGCAGGTCGCCGGCTCCGAGCGACTCGACGCCGCGCTGTAGCCGCTCGAGCCGCCCGGTGAGCCGTCTGACCACGGGACGGGCGCCGAGAGCGACCACGAGCGCAATGGCTCCAAGGAAGGCCGCGAGCATGAGCGCGCTGGGACGCTGCCGCGCCGGGATGCGCGCAACCAGCCGCCGCCCGTCCGGGAGCGGTATCGCAATGGCCGGCCCGTCGGCCGTTCGCAGCCAGCCGCCGGCGCGGCCGCTGCGACCAGGAGGCGGAAGCGGCCGTCCCGCCGATGCCAAGGGTTCGTTGGTGCGGCTGAACAGCGCCAGGTCAGCGCCGACGCGCTGGGCCAGACGGTCGATCGCCTCCTGCTGCGCTTGCGGGGACGCCTCCACCGGAGGAACGAGCTCGGCGATAATCTCGCCGGCAACCTCGAACTGCTGGCCGAATGGAGGAAACGCGGTGCCGAAATGCCAGAGCAGGCCCGCCGTGAGCACCACGAGAATCAGGCTTGCGACGATCGTGAGGTATACTTGAAGATAAAGCCGTCTCATCCAAGTCTGCCCCCTCGGCGCCGGCGCGGCAAAATGCCGGCGCCCTCAGTCCTGGGCCTTGGCGAACACGTAGCCCATGCCGCGGACGGTGATGACGCGTCGCGGCTTTTTCGGATCGTCCTCGATCGCGGCGCGAATGCGCGACACGTGCACGTCGATCGAGCGGTCGAACGCCTCCATCTGTTCGCCTTTGATCAGGTCCATGAGCGCGTCTCGCGACATGACACGGCCCGCGTGTTCGGCGAGCGCCAGCAGCAAAGCGAATTGATAGCCGGTGAGGGGCTGTGGCGCGCCGTCGAGCCGCACCTCGCGCGATCCTCTATCGATCTCGATGCGGCCATAGCGCAGCACGTCGGGTTTGGGCCCGGCGTGGCGCCGGCGCAGGATCGCGCGCAGCCGAGCCAACAGTTCGCGGGGCTCGAAGGGTTTGGGCAGATAATCATCCGCTCCCATTTCGAGTCCGACGACGCGATCCATCGGGTCGCCGCGAGCGGTGAGCATCAGGATGGGGCTGTCGGACCGGGCGCGGATCTGCCGGCAGATGTCCAAGCCGTCGGCGTCCGGCAGCATGAGATCGAGAATGATGGCATCTACCGGCTCGCGTCCATGCAGCGCCAGGCCGCGGGTCCCGTTCTCGGCATGGACGACGTGAAAGCCCGCCTTGCCGAGGTACTCGCCGACCATCTCGGCAAGGCGGGAATCATCTTCGATCAGAAGGACACGCTCGCCCACGATGATCCATCAATCGGTGTTCGATCAACCACGATGCCAGGGCATCCATGGACCACGCCGCGCCATCCAGTCCGCCACTTTCCGGCGCTGCTCGGGATTCAGCACATCGGCGGCATCGGCCAGCGCCTGCGCAACGCGTTTGCTCGCGGTCTCGGCGAGCCCGATCTGCTCGGCGCGCAGGCGCTCGATTGCAGTACGATCGATGGTAGGCGCGGTCAAGAGCGTGATCGCCTGAGCGCGAGTGCCCTGCGCCTTCTCCTTCAGCGGCCGCAGGTCGGCGACGGCGCCCTTGGCGATGCTCGCAAGCTTGGCCTGTTGGTCCTGGGTTGCGTCGAGCTCGATCGCCATGTGTTTGGTCATGCGGTCGATGCGGTCGTCGATTTGCGCCGGAGTGGGCGGGCCGCCGAACATGCTGCCGTCGTGCCAGCTGATTCGATGCCAGCTGGCACCTTGGCCGAATGCGCTCGACAACATGCTGCCGCCGATGCCGGCCAACACCGCCACGGCGAGCAACGCGATCAAGAATGTGCCTCGTCGACCGCTGCGGTCGCGCGGAGGTACGATCTGGTCCGGGTTCGACGGCTTGGTATCGCTGTGGTCAACCATCCTCAGCTCCTCTCTGGTCGCTATGCCTATGAGCGCCAAGTTAGGGGATGGTGTTTGCTCGCCCGTGTCGCCAACGTAAAGTTTTGTAAAGCGGCGGGCGCCAAGCATTACCGCCGTTGGTTGCGTCCCTGTGGGCGTTCGGCGCAGGCCGAGGCCGACGGCGGCGATCGATCGGGCTGCGCGCGGCCGCGCTCAGCGTTTGCCCAGGCGGGCGACGGCATCATCGACGTACTGGTAGTCGATCACCTTGCCGAGATCGGCGCGTCCCTGCTGCAGGCCGAGCTTGAGGAACCAGTCCTGATCGGCCTCGAGACTTTTGATTTCCATTCGTCCGTTGGGATCGAAGCCGGTGGGCGCCATCTTGGCCAGCAGCGCCAGATCCTTGACCGCGGTGTACTTGGCGAGGATCGCATTGATGCCGTCGCGGTCGGTCCCGTTGGTGACGGAATCGAGATAGGCGCGCGTACCCTTGAGATACGCCGCCATCCACCGCTTGGCGGCTTCCGGCTGCTCCTGGGCGAATTTCTGCGAATAGATGATCACCCCGTTCTGGCCGGTGAAGGGGAGAAAGTCCTCCATGCCCTTCCAGCGGATGCCGATATTGCGGGCGGTCGCGAAGGTGATGAACGGTTCCAGCAGCGTGGCGCCGTCGATCGCCTTGTTGCCGAGCGCGGCGACCATTTCGGGCAAGCCGAGCTCGACGAGCTCGACCTCGTTCGGCTCGATCCCGCCGAGCTCGAGCGCTTTTCCGAGCTGGGTGGTGCTCGAGACACCTTTGCCCATGACGGCGAACTTGCGGCCCTTCAGATCCTTGAAGTCGCGGACGGTGTCCGCGAGGTCGCTGCGGATGACGATGGCGGCGAAGCCGAACCCCCGCGCGACCTGGCCCTTGTCGGCCACGAGCTTCATGGTGATGCCGCGCGCGAAGGCGTTGAACAAAGCCGGCGTCACCGCCGAGCCGCTGACCTGCACTTCGCCGGTGGCGATCGCCGGCAGGATCTGCGGCGCGGCTCTGAAGCTGACGATCTCGACGTCAAGCCCCTCGTCCTTGAAGTAGCCCTTCTCCTGGGCGATGAAGATACCGGCATCGGAGACCGCGCCGATGGCGCCGACCTTGAGCGCTACGCGCGGGCTGAGCGGCGCGGTCTGCGCCGAGGCGGGCGGCGCGGCGATCGAGAGCGCAGCCGACAAACCCGCGACGAACGCCGTGGAGGCGAAACGAAAACCCATGCCAACTCTCCTTGGTGCGGCCGTCGTTGCGGCCAGGCAAGTTCGATCTTGCCCTGTTGCTTGATCCTCCGTCGTGGGCCGCTAGTGGTCCGATTCTAACATTCGCATCCGTTTCGGCGGGCTCATCGTGCGAATGTTAGAATCAAAGGACCACTAGCAAATATAAGGTGCTAGTGGAGTTTTGGATTTGACATTCGCTTCGCGGACTTGCGGCGAGGTGGATAGCGAATGTCAAATCCACTCCACTAGCCTGTCGCCGCTTGCGCGGCCGGACGCGCGACCTTGCCTTCATAGTACGACCACAGCAACTTGAAGAGGCGCGGATTGTAGGTGCTCTCGGAGCAATCGCGGGCCTCGTCGGCGGACAGCGCGATCGCCCCGCCGATGATCTCGGCCTCCAATTGCTTGGCGGCGTTCTCTTCCAGGAAGGTGCAGCCGAAGAAGGCGGCTTCCGCGCTCTCGCCGACCACGACGCTGCCATGGCCGCGCATCTGCACCGCGATCTTGTCGCCGAGCGCGCGTGACAGATCCGCTGCCTGGGCGTCGTTGACCACCAGCCGTGGATTGTTCCAGGTCGGCACACCGCCGTGCAGGAACGAGCCGTGCAGGAACACCGGTACCACGTCGTGGCCGGCGATGCCGAGGACGGTGGCGTGCCGCGTATGCAGATGCGCGATGCACATGCATTCCGGGCGATCGCGGTGAATGCGGGTATGGATGCGCCATTCGAGCGGAATGAGACCGCCGGGATGATAAACGATGTTGCCGTCGAGATCGAAGACGAAGATTTCGTCGGGTTGCACGGTCGATTTGTCGGTGCCGCCGCCCGGGCTGAGCAGGATGCGGTCGGTCCCGGGCACGCGCACGGACACGTGCCCGAACATCCCGATCGTGCCCTGGTGATTGAGCATCCGCGTCAAGGTCGCCGTCTTGTGCCGCAAGGTGGTCTCGTCGTCCATGAACGCCCCTTCACGCTAGAAATCGGACAGCCCGAATATCCCGTCCGGGACATCGGCTTCCATCAGCCGCTTCCCGATCAGGTCGCGCAGAGTTTCGGAGGTGCCGCCGCCGAGGCTGCCGTAGCGCGCGCCGCGATAAAGCCGCGACACCAGGTATTCGTCGGTGAAGCCGTAGCCGCCGAACACCTGCAAGGCGTCGCTGGTGACGCGCACCGACATCTCGTTGCAATAAACCTTGGCGGTTGCCGCCAGCAGCGGATCGGGGAAGGGATCGGCAGTGGCGCAGGCGCGATAGAGCAGGCCGCGGCCGGCTTCGATGTCGTGATACATGGTCGCGAGCTTCCACCGCATGCCCTGGAATTCGCCGATCGGGCGTCCGAAGGCAACGCGCTCGCGCGCATAGCGGAGCGCCTCGCCGAATGCACCTTCGGCGAGTCCGAGCGAGATCGAGGGATTGAGGCAGCGCTGAGTATTGAACGCCGAGATCAGCTTCTTGAAGCCGCCTTCGCTGAGCAGAAGGTTCTCCGCCGGCAGTTCGCAATCCTCGAACTGCACCTCCTGCAGGTACTCGCCGCCCATGGTGTGGA
>DASSJW010000826.1:0-2569 GCA_035690995.1 Xanthobacteraceae bacterium | reverse complement strand
CATGTCGCGGGCGAGGCGCGCAATCTCGAGCGCCTTGCCGCAATTGTTGCGCTTGAGCAGCGACACCGCCGGCGGGGCCGCCCTGCCCGCTTCCATGAGCCGCCCGAGGCGGTACGCCGCGTGCAGGCCGAGCGTGATCTCAGTCTGCATGTCGGCGAGCTTCTTCTGCACGAGTTGATTGGCGGCGAGCGGGCGGCCGAACTGCTTGCGATCAAGCACGTATTGGCGGGCGCGGTGCCAGCAGAACTCGGCGGCACCGATCGCGCCCCAGGCGATGCCGGCCCGCGCCACGTTGAGGCAGCCGAACGGCCCCGCGAGGCCCTTCACGTTCGGCAGCACATTCTCCTCCGGCACGAGCACATCCTCGAGCACGATCTCGCCGGTGATCGAGGCGCGCAATGAAAGCTTGCCTTCGATCTTGGGCGTCGAGAATCCCTTGGCGCCGCGCTCGACCAGGAAGCCGCGGATGACGCCGTCGAGCTTGGCCCACACCACCGCGAGGTCAGCGACCGGCGCGTTGGTGATCCACATCTTGGCGCCGTTGAGCCGGTAGCCGCCCGCTGCCTTCTCCGCGCGCGTGGCCATGGAGCCGGGATCGGAGCCGTGATCGGGCTCGGTCAAGCCGAAGCAGCCGACGATCTCGCCCGATGCGAGCTTCGGCAGATACTTCTTGCGTTGCGCCTCGCTGCCATAGGCGAAGATCGGGTGCATGACGAGCGAGGACTGCACCGACATCGCCGAGCGGTAGCCGGAATCGACGCGCTCGATCTCGCGCGTGATCAGCCCATAGGCGACATAGCCGAGCCCGGCACCGCCGTACTCTTCCGGAATCGTCGAGCCGAGCAGGCCGAGCGCGCCCATCTCGGAGACGATGGCGCGGTCGAAGCGCTCCTCGCGATTGTCCATCAGCACGCGTGGGAACAGCTTGTCCTGGGCGTAACCGCGCGCGGTGTCACGCACCATGCGCTCTTCTTCCGTGAGCTCGCTCTCGAGATCGAGCGGATCCTCCCAGTCGAACGCGGCGTCCTTGAGTTGCGACGGGGTCCGATGCTCGCGCTTCTCGGCGGTCTGCGACATGGCATGCTCCCGGGCTTGCGGTGTGGGCGGACGCACGTGCTCCAGCGCTGGTCGGAAAACACTGGGCGGCCTCTCGGCCTTTCTTGCCCACGTTCATCCGCGAGATTCAAGGGGCTTGCCGCCCCCGCCGCGTCGATGAAGGGAGACCGACAGCGTCCCGAGTTCCCTGATCCGCAGGCGCCATGTTACGAGCGTTGCCCGGCAACAGGGAAACGCCCACGATGAACGATCAAAGCGCAGCGCAGAAGGCCGTCTGGCCCGGCGGAAAATCCATCGCCGTCCTGGTCAGCATCCTGTTCGAGACCTGGTCGGACGGGAAGGGTCCGAGCTATTTCCCGCGCACGACGCCGCTGAAGCCCGGCACCGTCGACCACGGCGCCATCCAGTGGGCGCAGTACGGCGGCAATGAAGGGCTGTGGCGGATCCTGCGCACGCTCGATCGCCATTCGGTCCCGGCCACGATCTTCTGCAGCGGGCGTTGCGGCGAGCTCTATCCCGACGTCATCGCCGCCGCTGCCAAGGCCGGCCACGACATTGCCGGGCACGGCTACACCCAGGACGGCCTGTTCTGCTACATGACGCCGGACGAGGAGCGCATTGCGATCCGCAGGACGCTCGACGCGCTCGAACGCGCCTCCGGCATCCGCGCGCAGGGCTGGGCGACGCCCGCCTACAGCTGGACCGGACACACCTTCGATCTCCTGCTCCAGGAGGGCGTGCGCTGGTACGGCGACGCGCTCGACATCAGCCTGCCGCGCAAGCAGGCGACGGCGAGCGGCGACATCGTCGCCTTCCCCTGGAGCGACTTCGTCGACAACCGGGTGCTGCGCGGACAACCCCGCAGCTATTACGATGTCTACGTCGACACGTTCGAATATCTGCGCGCGCACGAGCCGATGGGCCTGATCCATATCGGCTTCCACAGCCATTTCGGCGGCCGGCCGCTGATGACGGCGATGTTCGACAAGCTCTTGAAATTTCTGTGCGCGCAGCCGGACGTGCATTTTCCCGGCCACAACGCGATCGCGCAGTGGGTGCTGGAGCGTGGCGATCGCGAGCTCAGCTACGCCAACCGTTTCTTCGCCTAGGCAGAATGGATGGTGGCGGTACCGGACCAACCGCAGACGTAGCCGACTTAGGTGGGCTCGAGTTCTTCCACGCGACCCAACGCTGATTGAATGCTCCGCCGCCGCGGATGTCAGCGGCGGGCTTGACCCGCGGATCCATCTTCCTCGCCATCCTGCGGTTGCGCTTTTGCGCAAGAGATGGATGCGCGGGTCAAGCCCGCGCATGACAACGCGGGCTCTGTGCGCAACGCAACCCGCCTCACTGCGCGATCTTGATATTCCTGTCCTTCACGAGGCTGCCCCACTTCCCCATGTCGCCGGCGAGCACGGCGCGCATCTCCTCGCTCGCGCCGCTCCTGATCTCCATGCTCAGCGCCTCGAGCTTGGCCTTGACCTCGGGCGCCGCGAGCGCCTGCTTGATGTCG
>DASSJW010000825.1:0-2910 GCA_035690995.1 Xanthobacteraceae bacterium | reverse complement strand
TTTTGTCGTGTGCCGCGTGTTTTGGCCGTGATATAAGCCGCGCCGCTCGGCCGCGACGCACGTCGGCTCTAGCCGATTTGCGCAATCCACGCGCCGATATCGGCTAAACTCGACACCGGTTGAGCGCCGAAGCTGCCCTTTGCGGGCGTGGCGGAACTGGTAGACGCGCGGGATTTAGGTTCCCGTGGCGAAAGTCGTGGGGGTTCGAGTCCCTCCGCCCGCACCACGCCGGATCAAAGGCACTTCGGGGGAAGATCAAGTCCAAGGCATCGGCGCCGCGCTCGCGGCCAGAACATGTAGATTGTCATCATGGAAATCACCGAAACGCTCTCCGACGGCCTCAAGCGCGAATTCCAGATCCAGGTGCCGGCCGCCGACCTCGAGGCGCGGCTCACCGAGCGCCTGGGCGAGCTCAAGGACAAGGTGCAGTTGCGCGGCTTCCGCCCGGGCAAGGTGCCGATGGCGCACCTGAGAAAGCTCTACGGCAAGGCCGTGATGGCGGAAACCATCGAGGCGCTGATTCGCGAGCTCAACGCCAAGGTCGTCACCGACCATGGTCTCAAGCTCGCCATGGAACCCAAGGTCACGATCCCGAACGAGGAGACCGAGGTCGCCAAGGTCATCGGCGGGCAGTCCGATCTTGCCTATACGCTCGCGGTCGAGGTGCTGCCGAAGATCGAGCTCGCCGATTTCAAGGGCATCAAGCTCGAACGCCCGGTCGCGGAAGTGACCGACGCCCAGGTCGGCGAAGCGCTCGAGCGGATCGCCGAGCAGAACCGGCCGTTTGCGGCCAAGGGGGAGGGCGGCAAGGTCGAGAAGGGCGATCGGGTGGTCATCGACTTCACCGGCACGCTGGAGGGCGCGCCGTTCGAGGGCGGCACCGGTGGCGACGTCGGCGTCAATGTCGGGTCCGGGACCTTCATCCCAGGCTTCGAAGATCAACTGATCGGCATGGCCGCCGGCGAAACGCGGCAGGTGAAGGTCACCTTTCCCAGCAACTACATGAACGCGCAGCTCGCCGGTAAAGACGCCGAGTTCAACGTCACGGCCAAGACGGTCGAGGCGCCGGGTACGGTCACCCTCGACGACGCCTTCGCCAAGCAGCTTGGTCTCGACTCGCTCGACAAGCTCAAGGAGGCGGTCAAAGGACGGCTGCAGCAGGAGCATGCCGGGCTCAGCCGCCAGCGCGTCAAGCGCCAGCTTCTTGATAAGCTCGATGAGATGCATAAGTTTGCGCTTCCCCCGACGCTGGCCGAGGAGGAGTTCAAGAACGTCTGGGACGCGGTCGAGAGCGATCTCAAGGCCCAGGGCCGCAGCTTCGCCGACGAGGGCACGACCGAAGAAAAGGCGCGGGAAGAATACCGCGGCATCGCCGAGCGCCGGGTTCGGCTGGGGCTCGTGCTTGCCGAGATCGGCGAGCGCAACAAGATCGCGGTGACCGACGAGGAGATCACCCGCGCCATCGTGGAACGCGCGCGCCAGGTGCCGGGCCGCGAGCAAGAGGTGTGGGAGTTCTACCAAAAGAATCCCGGCGCGCTGGCATCGATCCGGGCGCCCATTTTCGAGGAGAAGGTGGTCGATTTTCTGCTCGAGCTCGCCACGGTCAGTGAGAAGCAGGTCTCCCGCGAAGAACTCCTCAAGGACGACGAGGACGAAAAGAGCGCCGCCAGCTAGCGTCCGGCTGCTCCCTTCTCCCGGCCCCGCTTACGCCGTGTCCGGTGCTCCTCGAAGACGTGCGCGGGCTGTTTTGCCCGTGCGAATCGTGGATATAGGGTATGGGACGGTTGGCAAGGCTCGGCGTGCTGGCGCAGTGGTTGCGCCCGCAAGCCAAACTGCGCTGTTCGTTCTGCGGGCGAACCAGCGATCAGGTCGAGCGGCTTGTGGCCGGTCCGTCAGTGTATATCTGTGACGAGTGCATCAAGACATGCGTCGCGGTTCTGGAGCAGGCCGGGAATCCTCCGTCCTCGCCACCCGCCGACCGAGAATAGGTTGACCCATGCGTGATCCCCGCGACACCTACATGAACACCCTCGTGCCGATGGTGGTCGAGCAGACCAACCGCGGCGAGCGCGCCTATGACATTTTCTCGCGTCTGCTCAAGGAACGCATCATCTTCATCAGCGGTCCGGTCGAGGACGTGATGTCGACCCTGGTGGTCGCGCAGTTGCTGTTTCTGGAAGCGGACAATCCCAAGAAAGAGATCGCGATGTACATCAACTCGCCTGGCGGCGTGGTGACGTCGGGGCTAGCGATCTACGACACGATGCAATTCGTGCGGCCCGCAGTGTCGACATTGTGCGTCGGGCAGGCCGCCTCGATGGGTTCGCTGCTGCTTGCGGCCGGGCACAAGGACATGCGCTTTGCGCTGCCAAACTCCCGCATCATGCTGCATCAGCCCTCGGGCGGCTTCCAGGGCCAGGCGACCGACATCATGTTGCATGCCCAGGAAATCCTGAACCTGAAGAAGCGGCTGAACGAAATCTACGTGAAGCACACCGGCCAGCCGCTGAAGAAGATCGAGGACGCGCTGGAGCGCGACTACTTCCTCACCGGCGAGATGGCGGTCGAGTGGGGGGTGGTCGACAAGGTGATCGCCAAGCGCCCGGAGGACATTACCAAGGCGTAGCGGACGGCCGCGGCCGTTTCGTCCGCCGCGGCGCCGCTACCCCAGTTTGGAAAGGGTCAAAAAGTCGCCATGCGCTTGAATTTTCATCATTAACAAATTCTTGATTATCCCCACACTACCGTGGTTCGCTAGGGGCCGATGGTGGGGGATGGAGCGAGACCCGGGAGATAGCGGCATTTTGATACGGACTGTTAGAAACCCCGCTGTTATGGTTTGCTGCGGTGCGACCGGTGTGGCCGGGCGGCAGCCGGCCGACGGAGAGACGGAATGAGCAAGGTCGGCAG
>DASSJW010000824.1:0-2581 GCA_035690995.1 Xanthobacteraceae bacterium | reverse complement strand
CCGTTCCAGTTTGGCGCGTTTGAGGGTAAGCGGCGGGTCGCATCGTTCGGCTGGCGTTACGACTACAGCCAGCAAAAGCTCGTAAAGGCCAAGGACCTTCCGGCCTGGATCGCGCCTGTGATTGCGAGGGTCGAGGCTTGGCAAGGCCTGGCGGTCACGGCGATCCGGCAGGTGTTGTTCACCGAATATGACGTCGGCGCCGGAATTGGCTGGCATCGCGACAAACCCCACTTCGATCAGGTTTTCGGCCTGTCTCTGCTCTCCGCCTGCAAGTTCCGGTTTCGTCGCAAGACCGAAGGCGGTTGGGAGCGCTATACACTCCAAGCAGAGCCGCGGTCGCTTTACCTGATGTCAGGTGAGTCCCGCCACGTCTGGGAGCACAGCATCCCGCCGGTGGAGATGGTGCGCTACTCCGTCACGTTTCGCACGATGGCTGTGAGGTGAACCGTGCATCTCGTTGAGATCCTGTTGCCGGTTGCGGACAACGAAGGACGGCCCTTCGCTGCGCATAAATACGCGGACGTGCGGGAAGAGTTGACACGCCGGTTCGGCGGCATCACCGCTTTCACACGCGCGCCCGCCCAAGGCAGCATCCAGGCCAAGGGAGCGACGGTGCATGACGACATCGTCGTCTTCGAGGTCATGACGGATACGCTCGACCGCCCCTGGTGGGAAGCATATCGGCATCGGCTTGAGCAGACCTTCTCCCAGGATGAAATCGTCATCCGTGCGGTCGCCATCACACGACTCTGACGGCAATTTCTGACAGGGCATCTGTTGATCTCCGGCGCGGCACCAGCCGCGGCGTAGATCCTGAATGAACAAGTCTGTAGTGGTCGCGCTTGCCCGCAACGAGCCCGAGAACACCTTTCTTCTCGCGCGGCTGGCGGCTGGCGACGCAATGCCGAACCAACCTGGAGACCGCTTGCCCGGAACAGTGCGCCCTCGTCGCCGCTCGGCCGCGTTCAGATGAGCTCGCGGATCTTGCGGAATGCGATATTACGCCACGGTAGGTACGTCGGGTATTTAGCCGCCCACACTAGGCCTAATAAATCGGGTCCATGGCCGCTAACCGAGCGCTCGCTCAAATCTAACTCTGATCTTACCCTCGGTGTACCTTGCGACTATCGCTTGGAACCTGCTCGCGTTCGTTCATGCCATAGTCCCTGATTACGTCGGCAACGCGTAGGCGATAATTGGAAAAAATCTCGCCACGGCCTTTCGCTTGCGCGACCCGATGTTCATCCGTCCTGCGCCAAGTCTCAACAGCTGCTTCGTCTCGGAAAAACGAGAGCGAAAGAATTTTGCCCGGCTCATAGAGGCTCTCGAAACGCTCAATCGATATGAAGCCATCAATTTTTTCGAGCAGCGGCCGCAATTCAGCTGCCATGTCCAGATAGTCTTTCTTTCGGTCAGCCTTCGGCCAGACTTCAAATATGACCGCAATCATTTTCTACTCTCCTTGAGTAACTTGCGGTTAAATCGTCCTGTCTACGCTCAACCGGACCAGCAGCAGCGCCAGCAACGCGCCCGCTGCGGCAAAGCTCAATAGCGACGCGCGGCCGTCGACGAAGCGGTCGGGAAACTGCTGCAGCACGAGCGGCGCCACGAGAATGGCGAGGCCGCCGCCGATAACGGCCGCATACCAGGGGATCAGCCGCCAGGCCGCCAGCAGGGCGACCACCAGGCTTGTGATCGTCACCCCGATCGTGCCGTAGAGAACGATCCCGCCAACACCTGATGCCAGCGCCGGAGCGCGATGCTCGCGCGGAAACTGGCCGCTCGCCGCCAGGGTGTGCAAGGATAAGACAAGCAGCAGCGCCGTGAACAGAGTGAGCGGGATGAGGGTCTCGCCGGGCAGCATGCGTACGCGCTTTGCCTCCTCTGGCGGCCGCGGGATTTCGTCTCCCTTGACCTGCGAAAACAATCGTCCGTAACATACGAGACATATATCAGCGGTTCGCGCAATGGCCGCGGCGAGTGTCCCGGGGGAGCGCAATGTCGACAACGGAGACGCCGGCCAAACCGGCCGGGTCCGGGCCGGAGGCCGGAAACGCCGAGGGCAAGCGCGAGAAGCGCACGATTACGGAAATCCGCGAGTCGAAGCGCACCGGCGAAAAAATGGTCTACATGTCGGTGCCGGACTATACCTCCGCACAATGGGCAGAGATGGCCGGCGTCGACGTGGCGGTGCTCGGGGACAGCCTGGCGATGATCGCGCACGGTCATCGCAATACGGTGCCGGCGACCATGGACATGATGGTCATGCACGGGCAGGCTGTCCGCCGTGGCGCACCGAACACCTTCATGCTCGGATGCATGCCGTATCAGAGCTACAACACGGTCGACCGCGCACTCGTCAACGCCACGCGGTTCATGCAGGAATCGCTGTGCGACGCGGTCAAGCCACAGGGCGGCAATCGCAGGCGCATATTCTGCGCGCGCTGGTGGACGCCGGCATCCCGACCGCGTCCCATATCGGCCTGACTCCGCATACCATCGCCATGTTCGGTGGCTTCAAGATTCAAGGCCGCACCGCGGATGCGGCCATGAAGATCCTGGAGGACGCGCTGGCGATCGA
>DASSJW010000823.1:0-2121 GCA_035690995.1 Xanthobacteraceae bacterium | reverse complement strand
CCGGCTGCCACCGTTGCCTCGATCTGTGCCCGACCGGCGCGATCGTGCCCAATGGCGATCACGTCAAGATCAGCGCGGAGATTTGCGCCGGGTGCGGCCAGTGCGCCGCCGCCTGCCCGACGGGAGCGGCTTCCTATGCATTGCCGCCCGCGGACACGCTGCTGCACAAGGTGCGCGCGATGCTGCAGGCCTACCACCGGGCCGGTGGCGAACGACCGGTTTTGCTGCTGCATGACGGCGAGCATGGCGCCGGGCTCATCGATGCGCTCGCGCGCCATGGCGACGGCCTGCCGGCGAACGTATTGCCGCTTGTGGTGAACGAAATCACGCAAGTCGGGTTGGAAGCCATTGTCGCCGCCTTCGCTTACGGAGCAACGGCCGTGCGCTTCCTGCTCCGCGCAAAACCGCTGCACGACATCGCCGGGGTGGCGCAAAGCATCGCGATGGCCGACGCGATCCTCGGGGGACTTGGTCTTGCCGGTCGCCGCGTCGCCACCATCGAGACCGATGATCCTGATGCGCTTGGCGAGGCGCTGTACGGCATCGAGCCGGCGGCGGCCGTGGCGCAGCCAGCAACTTTCCGCACCGTCGGCAAGCGGCGCGACGTGCTGCGCTTTGCGTTGTCCGAGCTGCATCGCGTGGCGCCCGCGCCGGTCGATGTGATCGCGCTGCCCGAAGGCGCACCGCTCGGCGCGATCAACGTCAATGTCGAGGGCTGCACGCTGTGCCTGTCCTGCGTGTCAGCCTGTCCGACCGGCGCGCTGCTCGACGATCCCGACCGTCCCGCGCTGAAGTTCGTTGAGGATGCCTGTGTGCAGTGCGGTCTGTGCAAGGCGACCTGCCCCGAGAAGGTCATCACGTTGCAGCCGCAGATCGACTTCCGCCCAAGCCGCGCCACTGCTCGCCTGATCAAGGAAGAGGAGCCCGCCCTTTGCGTCCGCTGCAGCAAGCCGTTCGGCGTCAAGAGCACGATCGAGAAGGTCGCCGCCAAGCTCGAGGGCCGGCACTGGATGTATCCGGCCGCCGCCAGCCGTGCCCAGGCGATCCGGATGTGCGCCGACTGCCGCGTCATCACCATGAGTGAGCAGCAGTTCGATCCTTTTGCGGGCGTGCCCGAACGCCCGCTCCCGCGCACGACCGAAGATTACCTGCGCGAGCGCGACAAGAAGTGACTACTTCGCTGTCGCCCGCTTGAGGAAGTCCATCAGAGCCCTGCGATCTTCAGCCGATCCGATGCGTTGCTCCGGCATTTTTGTGCCGGGCGTGTAGGCGTTGGGACCGACGTCGAACAACTGCGACACCGTTTCCGGCGTCCATACGATGTTCATCTTCGTCAGCGCGTCGGAGAAACGATAGCCCGGCAGTGAGGCAATCTTGCGCCCGAATATGCCCTCCAGCGTCGGTCCCGCGCGCGGACCATCCTTGTCTGCAAGCGTGTGGCAGGCAATGCAGGCGCGAAACACTTCGGCACCGTGATCGCCGGCATAGGCGGCAAGCGGATCGCCCGGCGCGCCAGGCTGCGGCGAACCCACGGGATTGCCGGTCTGCGCACTCCAGCGCCGGATGGCTGCATCGGCGCCTCCGGTCAGCAGCGTCGCACCATCGGGCATGAATGCCACGGACCAGACCGGAAGCCCCGGCCCGACGAGCACGCCGACGAAGCTGCGCGTCTTGCGATCGATCAGGTTGACGGTGCCGCCGATGCCAGCCGCAGCCACGCGCGCGCCATCAGGCGAAATCGCCAGCGCAATGATCGGCGTCGTACCCGCCTGCAATTCGCTGACATCCTTGGCGCCCGGTGAAAGGAACCGCAGCTTGCCATCCGCCCCACCCGTGACGATCTCGCCGTCGGGCGCAACCTCTACCGCATTGAGTGGCGCCGGCAAGGTGATGACGTCAGCCGGCCCATCCGACAAAGGCCAGATGCGGACCGTCAGATCATAGCCAACACTGACCAGCGATTTGCCGTCAGGCGTAAACGCCACCCCGTTCACATTTTGCGTATGTCCTTCCAGCACGCGTTGGGCGCCGCCGCCCAGCGTCCACAGCCGGGCCGTCCCATCCCAGGCGGCCGACGCCAGCATTGCGCCGTCGGGCGAAAGCGCGAGCGCGACGATCGGC
>DASSJW010000822.1:0-10397 GCA_035690995.1 Xanthobacteraceae bacterium | reverse complement strand
GAGCGAAGCGTAACGGTGCGCTGCGCCGCGTCCGGGACACAGGCATGATCGTGCGGCGAAATTTGTGAAGTCCGGTATAAGGCCTCATGTTCCCGCCCGAGCGCATCGTCTGCCTGACCGAGGAGACCGTGGAGACGCTGTATCTCCTCGGCGAGGATCGCCGCATCGTCGGCGTGTCGGGCTACGCGGTGCGGCCGGCGCGGGTGCGCAGGGAGAAGCCGCGGGTGTCGGCGTTCATCTCCGCCGATTTCGAGAAAGTGCTCGCGCTCGAACCCGACCTCGTCCTCACCTTCTCCGACCTGCAGGCGGACATCGCCGCCGAGCTCATTCGCCGCAGCATCGCCGTGCATGCATTCAACCACCGCGACGTCGCCGGCATCTTCGACATGATCCGCACGCTCGGCGCGCTGGTCGGCGCCGCCGAGAAGGCCGAAGCGCTCGCATGCGCGCTGGAGCGGCGGATCGAGGACGCGCGCTCGCGCGCCGCCACGCTCGCACGGCGCCCGCGCGTCTACTTCGAGGAATGGGACGAGCCGATGATCTCCGGCATCCGCTGGGTGGCGGAGCTGATCGAGATCGCCGGCGGCGTCGAGGTCTTTCCCGCGCTGTCGCTGCACAAGAACGCGCGCGAGCGCATCGTCTCGGCCTCCGAACTGATCGCCGCCGCCCCCGACATCATCGTCGGCTCCTGGTGCGGCAAGAAATTCGTGCCGGAGAAGGTGGCGGCGCGGCCGGGCTTTGACGTCATTCCCGCGGTGCGCGACGGCTTCCTGCGCGAGATCAAGTCACCGCTGATCCTGCAGCCGGGACCGGCGGCGCTGACCGACGGGCTCGACGCGCTCGCCGGCATCATCGCGGAATGGGCGGCATCGCGGTGAGCGGGCGGCGACTTCGGCACCCGGGCAGGATGGCTTGAGCCCAGCAAACTCCCTCGTCCCTCGCAAGCTGCGCCATTGTTACTAACAATGAATCAATCCAACACTCGAAGCACGACCGTGCAGGATGTAGCAGGAGGATTGATTTTATTGGGTCTTCTCATTTTCTTGTTAAACATGCAAAGTAGAAGAGAGTACAAGGCGGCAGGAAATTTCTTTTCCCAGCCTTCCCCTGCTGCGAGGGCACCCGTGCGGCTCGATGCCAAGACCATCAACGCTCTGACCCTGCCGGCCGACAAGCTGGAGCTGATCTGTTTCGATGCCGCGACCGCTCGGATACTTGGCCTCGACGTGACGCCCTCGCTGCTCGCCTCCGCAGACAAGGTGATCGAATGAGGCGCCGTGAGTTCATCGCGCTGCTCGGCGGCGCGGCGGCGTGGCCGGTCGCGGCGCGTGCGCAGCAGCAGCCGGATGCCATGCGCCGCATCGGCGTCCTCGTGGGCCTCGCCGAGAACGACTCGAATATGATCGCGCGGCTATCCGCGCTGCGTCAGGGTCTGGCAAAACGCGGATGGGTAGAGGGCCGCAATATCCGCATCGACTATCGCTACGCCCCGGCTGGCATTCATGCGCAGGAGCTGGCGAGGGAGCTTGTAGCGTCGCAGCCTGATGTAATCCTCGCTCACACGATAACGATGGCTGCTGCTCTGCAGAAGGAAAGCAGCACGATCCCGATAGTGTTTGTCAGTCTCGCTGATCCGATCGGTGCTGGCTTCGTCGCCAGCCTGGCCCGGCCGGGGGGCAATATGACGGGTCTTACGACCTTCGAAGCAAGCATTGCCGGCAAATGGTGTTCAATGCTCAAGGAGGTCGCGCCGGGCATCAAGCGCGCTGCCTTCGTGGCCAACCCCGAAATCCAGACTTATGATTTCTACTTGCGCGCGGCACAATCTCCCGCCGCGGCGCTCGGCATCGATCTCGTGCCCACCCCCGTCAAGGACGCTACCGACATCACGAATGCCATCGAAGGCTTCGCGCGCGTGCCGGACAGTGCACTAATCGTACCGCCCGATGTCTTCACCGTCGTGCATAGCGAACTGATCATCGCGCTTGCGGCGCGGCATCGCTTGCCCGCTGTCTATGCATTCGGCTACCTCGTCTCGGCCGGCGGGCTAATGTCCTACGGCACGGACCGCGTTGTTGAGATGCGACAGGCGGCGGCTTACGTCGACCGCATCCTGCGGGGTGACAATCCAGCTAATCTTCCGGTGCAAGCTCCAACCAATTTCGAAACAGTTCTCAATCTCAAGACAGCTAAAGCGCTCGGTCTTTCGGTACCGACCGGGCTCCTTCTCGCGGCCGACGAGGTGATCGAGTGAGACGGCGCGAGTTCATCAGACTCATCGGCGGTACGGCGGCGGCGTGGCCCGTCGTAGCAAAGGCGCAGCAGCCGGTGGACATCCCTCGGATCGGCGTCGTTAGGTTTGGTCCCGCCACTGCCTACGTAGACAGGGTCGAGGCTCTGCGGTCCGGCTTGCGTCAAAACGGTTATATTGAAGGCAAGAACATTATCATTGAATTTCGGTGGGCGGAAACAATCCATCAGCTGAGTGAAATGGCGGCCGACCTTGTTCGCATGAATGTCGACGTCATCTTCGCAACTTCTTCGACCGAGGTGGAGGCCGCTCGACAGGCGACTAAGACCATCCCCATCGTGTTCGCAACGCATGCCGACCCCGTGGGTGTCGGGCATGTGGCCAGCCTGGCCCGGCCTGGCGGGAACATCACAGGCCTTTCGATGCTGCTCACCGAGCTTGTCGCTAAGGAGCTTGAGACATTGAAGGAGGCCCTGCCGCGCCTGGAGCGAGCCGGAGTGCTCTTCACGTCCACTGCGCCTTCCTATGCTCCTACCGTCCGGGCGCTGGAGGATGCTAGCAGGACACTCGGGATCGATCTCGTCATGGTGTCCGCGCAAGGCGTCGAGGACTTCGAAGGAGCGTTTTCAACAATGTCGCGACAGCAGGTCGGTGGCTTTATCGCCGTGGCGACGCCGCCCACTCTTTCGCACCGCGAGCGCTTGGCGGGACTTGCACTGAGGCACCAGCTTCCGAGCATGTTCGGGACCAGAGAGAATGTGGAGGCGGGCGGCCTGATCAGTTACGCGCCGGACCTCCGCGACCTGACTAGACGCGCCGCTGCTTACATCGACAAAATCCTCAAGGGCACAAAACCGGCCGACCTGCCGGTGGAGCAGGCTTCCAAGTATCAGCTTGTCATCAATCTCAAGACCGCCAAGGCACTCGACCTCGAAATCCCACCCTCGCTGCTCGCCCGTGCGGACGAGGTGATCGAATGAAGGATGACCGACCCCAGTATTGGCGCAGACACCCCCAACCCCTCCCCACAAGAGGGAGGGGAGCAGACCGAATGCGCCGCGTCCGGTGTGCATCAATCCCAACAGGACGCTCCCGTCCAGCGTCGCGCGTCAGCGCGTGCCGAAGCGCGATTGCAGCTTGTCGAATTTGAGCGGCGGCGGAGCGGGATTGGGCTCGAGCGCGGCGGATGCGACCGCCTTGGCGTCGAGATCGAAGCTCATCAGGTCGATGCCGCGCAGCACCTGATCGTCGTAGGTCTTCACGTAGTAGCGCTTGGTGGTCAGCTCCGCGATGCTCGACCACTGGGTATATTCCAGCGCCGCGTTGTCGTTCCTGCCGGGCTGGATGAAGCCCAGGGGAATGTCGAAATTGTTGAGGATGTGCTCGGCGAGCCGCACGCTCTGCTCGCCGCTCGGCAGTTTCTTGGCGGAGATGGCGTAGCCGAGCGCGCGGATGAAGCGCGACGGCGGCGTCGGATCGCCGGGAATCCCGAGAAGACCGGAGCCTTGCCCGAACGAGGGAATGCTCACGCCGTCAATGGTGATGGCTTCGGCATTCACCGGCGAGAGCTTCACGTAGTTCTTCAGGTTGGTCAGGTGCCAGTCGAAGGTCGGCGCGTTGGTCATCACGCCGAGCGGATTGTCGTAGACCTTGAGCGCGCCGTTCACCGGCTCGACCACGATCGACGCGCCGCTGGCATCGTGCAGCGTGTAGTGGAACGGCGGCGTGATGCCGAGGTTCGGCTGCGCGACGTCGATGATGGCGACGCCGGCGAGCGCCGCCTTCACCTCCGCCACCGAGGCAAAGCTGGTCAGCGCCCAGGTGAGAAACTCCCAGGGCGCCAGCGCCTTGGCCGCGTCGGTCGCGGCCGGATCGGCATAGCCGGCATAGCCGGGGAAATAGAGAATGCCGCCCGCCAGCCCCTTCTCGTTCATGCCGTCGGTCAGCACCGGCAGGCCGAAGGCGTTGAGGCCGACCGCACCGTATTTCGACGACCAGACGAGGCCCGGTTTGCCGCCCGGGCCGGTCGCCGTGTAGGCGAACTGCCGCGGCACCACGATCGCCTCCGACGTGAGACGGAAGCCGAATTCCATGGTGCGGCCGTAGACGGCGCCGCCATCCGACGTGCGCAGCAGGAAGCTGGTGCAAGCTTGCGCCGGCGGCACGAAGGCCAAGGCGCTCGCGAGCGAAGCGATCAGCGTGCGGCGGAGCGCGCCGCGGCAACGGTCCGGCAGACTGAGCGTTCTGGGAGTCATGGCCTCGACCTTTCTCACGTGATGCCCAGCACCCGCCGGCAAGTCTACCCCAGATGCCGCGCGCTTGGCTGCATCCCCGCGCAGCACCCCTTGATCGGCGAAGTGCCGCTGTGCAACGCTGGTCAAACGCCAAGCTATGAGACTTCTACGCTTACTCCCGCAGCATCGAGATGCATGCACAATCATCAACAGAACCAGAGCCGCAACAGACATGTCGGGCTTGCTGTAATCGGCCTTCTGATTGGGATGCTTGGCAACTCTCCCCTGCGGGGGGAGCCTTTCGTTGCCAAGCAGGAACCTCTCTCTGATGAAGTCTGGCAGGATATGCGTGGGAAGTCCTGGAAGCCAAACCAGGGATGTCCTTCCCGCGATCGGCTCGTTTTGCTGACCGTCCCCTTCCGTGACTTTGCAGGTCGATCGACAACGGGCGAGCTCGTTGTCGCCAAATCTGCTGCTGCCGTGCTCGCTCGCATCTTTACCGCAATCTATGACAGTGCGGCATTTCGCATAGAGCGCATGGATCGTGTGGACAAATATGGCGGAAGTGACGCCGCATCCATGGCGGCAAACAATACGAGCGCATTCAACTGTCGCCCGGTTGAAGGCACAACAACTTTATCGGCGCATGCATCAGGGCTCGCGGTCGACATCAACCCAGTGCAAAACCCTTGGGTCAAGGGTGACGAGGTCGATCCGGAAGCCGGTCGACCTTTCGACAGGGCGGCCAAACGACAAGCCGCTCAGAACCGGGGCCAGCCTGGCATCATCTTAGGCGGTGGCGCCGTTGTGGCCGCCTTCAAGCAGAACGGTTGGATGTGGGGAGGCGACTGGACCTATGAGAAGGACTATCAGCACTTCTCACAGACCGGCCACTGACAGCGAAACGACCTGTCAGCCGGGATCCACTTCCAGCTCATTGAGCCGACCCACCGTCCGTGAGCTTCTGCAAATTGGTTACGATCCCCTTGCCCTGCATGGTCTCTGGCCGGCGCGGTGTACCGCCCGGGTGTCATGCTCAATTCGTCATGCGCAGTTTTGGATGCTGCAATTGATTCGAGTAACAGATATCAATAGAAATCCGCCGGCGACCGGCAATTTCCTCAAACAAACCCCTCCAGGACCGATGCCCTCACGCACCGATGTCCTCGCCTGCGGCCTGGATGAACCGCCGCGGTCAGAATGAACACGTTGCGGGCAGGATTTGGCGGACCTGCTGTCGTCTTCCCGGCGGCGCGCACCGCCCACTCTGCCGACATGCGCGCCCCGATCAGCGCTTGCTTCGCTTTTTCGCTTTGAGGGCCGTGGCCGCGCTGCGCGGCGTCCTCGGCCCGCTGCCTGCCGTCGACGTGCGGGAATGCGCCGGCGTGAGCTCGCGACGGGTCGCGACCGACGATGCTCTCTGATCCATCCTGGACCAGAACTCCGCGGTCGATTTGCGGAACGCGTCCGCCTCTGACAATTCATGCGCCTTGGACATCGATACTCTCCTGTCTACGAGTTCCGGAATTTCCCTCATTGCGCGCTCCGGAGCGTTCGCCGTTGGAATCCTGGCGCCGCCGTTCGGCGGCGGCGAAGCTCAGTCCCGGCTGGCGAGGCACTGCCTGGCCCTGCGTTCCTGGGCCGCCGTCATCCCATTGGCCCGGGCCATCGCCTTGGCCGCAACCACGCCCACCTGACTGACATAAGCGCGGACGGTTTCGCAGGTGATGGCGGGCTCCGCCCGGGCGGCGCGGTGGGGATCCGCCAGCGCGGGACCCGCGGCAGCAACGAACAGCAGCATCAGCAGTGTGGTCTTCATCAGGCCTTCCTTTCTGTGAGCCCGGGGCACAGCGAGGTCATGCGCGGCATGGAACCGGCCATGCCGCGAGGTCAATCAAGACCAGGCGCCACCCGTTGGCGTATTCTTGGGAGATCGTATCGAGACGCTTGCGCACGCTGTTGGTCGTGCCGCGGCCCGCGCTCTTGATTCTTGCAACGATCCTTCTTGACAAGTCCGTCGCAACGCCAGAGTTCCGAATAATCTGGCTTTGTCTGCGTTTTCGCACCCATGCGCGCGACGATGCCGGCGCCCTAATGAGATGGATGGAGCAACCATGCCGAAAGGCGCCGGACCTTCCGAGCGCCGCGATGCTGAT
Source organism: Xanthobacteraceae bacterium (assembly GCA_035690995.1). Classification (GTDB taxonomy): domain Bacteria; phylum Pseudomonadota; class Alphaproteobacteria; order Rhizobiales; family Xanthobacteraceae; genus VAZQ01. The sequence continues at coordinate 3,756 of DASSJW010000822.1, read as the reverse complement.
GCAGATTCCGCCGATCTCGGGCTTGATCTGTCGGCGCGAGATGCCGCCAGCGCGCAGCCAGGGCTCGAACAACGCAAGACCCGCTTGCTGGCCAAGGTCCCCAGCGATAAGATTTTCGTTGCAACAAGCGTGATGCAGAAGCCCGACACGCGATCATGACAACACGATCCGGCGCAGTTTCGCTCGCTTGCACCTTCGGCATCGGCGTGTTGGCGCTCACCCTCGCCGCTCCTTATTCCCCGGCCCAAGCTCAATCGGCCGATCTCGTGCTTTGCGACCGGCTCGCCGCCGATCCCAGCGATCCGGACAAGCCGGCGGACGTCAAAGGCACGCCCGAGATCGATCGCTCCGATGTCGCAACCGCGATCAAATTCTGCCGGGTCGCGTCCGCGGCCTCGCGGCGGGCGCTCTACCAGCTCGGTCGCGCCTACGCCGCCAATCAACAGATGTCCGAAGCCGCGGGCGCCTATCGCCGGGCGGCCGACAAGGGGAGCACGTCGGCCATGGTCGAGCTCGGCGTGCTGCTCGCGACCGGGTCGGGCGTGGGCAAGGACGAAGCGCAGGCGCGCAAGCTGTTCGAGCGCGCGGCAGCCGGCGGCAATCCGCGCGGCGCCACCAATCTCGCGGCGCTCCCGAACAGCGGCGGCGCGGCGTCGGATCCGGTCAAGGCTTCGGAGCCGGTCAAGGCCAGAGCCTTGCTGGCGAAGGCGGCGGAGACGAACTCGGCCGAAGCGCAGTATCAGCTCGGGCTGATGACCGCGGACGGCATCGGCGGGCCGCAGGACGATGTCGCCGCGCGGGCATTGTTCGAGAAGGCGGCGGCGCAGGGTCATGCCGGGGCCTTGGAGCGGGCGGGCGCGTTTGCGCAGAGCGGGCGCGGCGGACCGCAGGATGCCAGCGCCGCCAAAGCGTATTACGAGAAAGCCGCTGCGCTCGGCAATGAAGAGGCCAAGGCCGCGCTCAAGCGCGCGCAATGCCCTTACGTGATCAAGGACAAGCGCGGAAACGTCGTGACCACGCTTTGCTTCTAGCTGCATTGCGGGTCGGCCCGGAAGCGGCAACAGCGCGCGTAACGGCGTGATCTTGCAGCACTGTCCCGTCATTGAACTCTTTATTTCCATTATTCTAGAAATAAGGTTGACGCCCGGGCGCCGACGTGAGATAGGTCGCCGGCATGAAAACCGATGACGCCGCCGCTCGGCTCGAAGCACTCGGCAATCCGACCCGCCTGCAAATCTACCGCGCCCTTGTGCGCGCGGGAGATGCCGGCATGGCGGTCGGCAAGTTGCAATCGAAGCTCGATCTGGCGGCGTCGACGCTCTCGCACCACCTGAAGTCGCTGCTCATCGTCGGCCTGATCAGTCAGGAACGGCAGGCCACTACGCTGATCTGCCGAGCCAATTACGAGGTGATGCGAGGTCTGGTCGACTTTCTGGCGGCGGAGTGCTGCGCCGATGCCGCCTGCGCGCCTTCATCGGCAAAGGGCAAGGCGGCCTGATTTTTTGCCCTATTTGTTCTATCGTTCTAGAAGGATGGATCATATGACTGTGCCGGAGAAAACGGTGGCGATCATCGGCGCGGGACCGGTGGGACTCGCCGCAGCCGCCCACGCGCTCGAACGCGGCTTGACGCCGCAGGTGCTCGAAGCAGGCCCGGACATCGGCCATGCCGTGCGGCAATGGGGCCATGTGCGCATGTTCTCGCCCTGGACGTACAACACCGACCGCGCCGCCGAACGCCTCCTCGCCTCAACCGGCTGGAATTCGCCGGACCCCGACCACTACCCGACCGGAACCGAGCTCGTTGAGCGCTATCTCGAGCCGCTGGCAGCACGCACGGCACTCAAGGATCACGTTCAGACCGCGAGCCGGGTGACGGCAATCAGCCGCGTCGGATACGACAAGGTCAAAACAAGGGGACGCGACCAGGCGCCGTTCGACCTCAGGTACCAGAACGGCGCCGGACCGAAGAGCATTCGTGCCGATGCGGTGATCGATGCCTCCGGTTCATGGTCATCCCCCAATGCCGCCGGTGCGAACGGTCTTGAAGCCATCGGCGAGCCGCTCCTGCGCGAGCACATTGCCTACGCGATGCCGGACGTCCTGGGGCGACAGCGAAGCCGCTATGCAGGCAAGACAGTCGCGGTGCTGGGCAGCGGCCACTCCGCCATCGGCACGCTGATCGACCTCGTGCATCTCAAGGAGGAAGCCCCGGGCACGCAGGTGCTCTGGCTCGTGCGCAGCGACCAGCCCGAGAAAGCCTTCGGCGGCGGGGCCAACGACAAGCTCGCCGCGCGCGGCGAACTCGGCGCGGCGTTCGCGCGGCTGTTCATGGCCGGACGGATCGAGGTCGAGGCCGGCTTCCGGGTGACGCATCTTTCCCTGCAGGGCGATCGCCTTCGCATCGGCGCCGGCACCGCATGCTGCGGCCGTCACGTGGTGGCGGACGAATTGATCGTAGCGACGGGATTCCGGCCCGACCTGTCGTTCCTGCGGGAGCTGCGCATCGCACTCGATCCGGCGCTGGAATGCCCGCCCATGCTCGCGCCGCTGATCGACCCCAACGAGCACAGTTGCGGCACCGTCAGGCCGCATGGCGCGCGCGAACTCGCACAGCCTGAAGCCGGGTTTTATTTCGCGGGCATGAAGGCCTACGGCCGCGCGCCCACCTTCCTGATGTTGACCGGCTACGAACAGGTGCGCTCGATCATCGCCGATATCGCGGGCGATCGCGCAGCGGCCGAACGGGTCGAGCTGGTGCTGCCGGAAACCGGCGTATGCAGCCGCGCTGTCGCTGCGACTGCGTCCACCGGCTGCTGCGGCGGACCCGCCGGAGAGGACGCAACCGCCTGCTGCGCTGCCGACGAGGCGGCCAAGGCGCAAGGCACAAAGGGATGCGGGTGCGGCTAGAAATCTAGCCGGCGCTGCGGGATGGTGACTCGCGGCTACATTTCGGCACACTGAAAAGACGCCCATGAGCGCCAAGCTCCGATCGCCGGAATATCTGGTCGCTCTCGTTTGCGTCGCCCAGGTTTTCGTTCAGATCGGCGCCTCGTTCTGGCCTGCGCTTCTGCCCGGCATGATCGCCCTTTGGCAGTTGTCGAACAGCGAAGCCGGTTGGATCACCGCGATCTTCTTCGGGGCCTACATGGTCTCGGTCCCGGTGCTCGTCACCCTGACCGACCGTTTCGATACGCGCACCATCTACCTGATCGGGGTCGCGCTGACCGTTTCCGGACACCTGCTTTTCAGCACCATCGCGGATGGGTTCTGGTCGGCGCTGTTTGCGCGGGCGCTCACGGGTGTCGGGTGGGCCGGCACCTACATGACCGGGCTCAAGCTGCTCGCGGATCAAGTGGAAGGGAAGCTGATGTCGCGCGCGACGGCGGGACACGCCGCGAGCATCGGCATCTCGGGCGCGTTGTCCTTCGCCTGCGCCGATCTGATCGCCAATCTCGCGGGCTGGCGTGCCGCGTTCCTCGCGGCGGCGGCGAGCGCCGCGCTGGCCTGGCTGCTGGTGGCGCTGGCCTTTCCCAGGCATTCGCGGGCAAAGGCTCCCGAACCAAGCCGTCACGCGCTGTTCGATTTCCGGCCGGTGTTTCGCAACCGGTCGGCGATGGCCTATGCGCTGACCTACTGCATTCACACATTCGAGTTTCATGCGGTGCGCGGCTGGGGCGTGGTGTTTCTCGCATTTGTTGCCTCGGCGACCGGAGGCGCCGAATTCTTTCTCTCTCCGCCATTGGCCTTGACCGCG
>DASSJW010000821.1:0-4237 GCA_035690995.1 Xanthobacteraceae bacterium | reverse complement strand
GTCAGCTCGCCGCCGGTCGGCTGCCGTCCGGACGGGTTCTGGGCGGAACTTGAATGCGCCCTTCCTCAACACCTATCAGGTGCGTTGGCAGTATGCCGCCGCCGCGATCGGCCTCGGTTTTGCCCAGGGCAAGTCGATGCTCTACCGGCGCAGTCAGATCGAGGCAGCCGGTGGCATTCGGTTGCTGGCAGCCGAACCGGCGGAGGATGCCGCCACCACCAAGCTCATGCGCGCCGCCGGCCTGCGCATTCGCCTCGTCGATGCGCCGCTCGAGCAACCGCTGGGGTCCCGCGCCGCCACCGAGGTGTGGGCGCGCCAGCTGCGCTGGGCGCGGCTGCGGCAGGCATCGTTCAAGCGCTGCTACGCGCTGGAAGGGTTGGCGGGCGGGTTCGGGCCGCTGATCGCCGCCGCTTTCATCTTCGGCGCGCTGGAATGGCCGGTGGGCGGCGTCATCGCGCTCGCGGCGATGTGGTATGGTGCCGAGGCCGCGCTTGCCCACACGGCCGGATGGCACCTGTCCATGCGGTCGCCGCTCGCCTGGATGCTTCGGGACATGCTGTTGCCGATGGTCTGGATCGGCGGCTGGCTCGGGCGCGATTTCGTCTGGCGCGGCAATCAAATGCGGGCGGTCGAATCGCGCGGCACGATTTAGATCGGTCGCCAACGTTCGAAGAACGTCTGGACAGCGCGCGGGCGCGGCGGTGTACAATTCCGCGCCGTCCCCGCTCCCCCAACAATCGGAATTGCCATGGATCTCGGAATTGCGGGCCGCAAGGCCATCGTCTGTGCCTCGAGCCGCGGGCTCGGCCGCGCCTGCGCGCGCGCGCTGGCCGAGGCCGGCTGCGAGGTGATCATCAACGGGCGGGACGGCAAGGCGCTGGAGCAGACCGCCGCCGAACTGCGCCAGGCCACCGGCGCCAAGGTGACCGCGGTGCAAGCGGACGTCGCCACCGCCGAGGGCCAAGCGGCGCTGCTCCGCGCCTGCCCGGAGCCGGACATCCTGGTGAACAACAACGCGGGTCCCCCGTTTCGGGACTTCCGCCAGCTCACGCGGGCGCAAATGATCGACGGGGTGATCGCCAATATGGTGGTTGCGGTCGAACTCACCCAGAAGGTCATCGACCCCATGCTCGCCAGGAAATTCGGCCGCATCGTCAACATCACCTCGGGCTCGGTGAAGATGCCGCTTGCCGGCCTCGACCTTTCGTCGGGCGCGCGCGCCGGCTTGACCGCCTTCATGGCCGGAGTGGCGCGCGCGGTTGCCGCCTCCAACGTCACCATCAATTTCCTTCTGCCCGGCACCTTCGACACCGATCGGTTGCAGTCGAACATCGTGGCGAATGCCAAGAATCGAGGCATTTCGGTCGACCAGGCGAAGGCCGAGCGCATGGCCACGGTTCCCGCCAAGCGATTCGGCACCCCGGACGAGTTCGGGGCGGCCTGTGCCTTCCTGTGCTCGGCGCAGGCCGGCTACATCACCGGTCAGAATCTGCTGATCGACGGCGGCGCGTTCCCGGGCGCGATGTGAGGGCCAAACGCGAACAAGGCCGGCTTTAGCCGGCCTCGTCGCGCCCCCCAAGCTTTTGAAATTGGCCCGGCAAGATCCCGAGGGTCGGGCTCGCCTTCGTGTCGCGACCTAAGCCCCTGTCGCTTGCAGCTTGGCGCACGGGCTAGGTGCATGAGGTAATACTGTCCGGGGCAAGGTCGGATTGCAAACGTAAAAATCGTATAATCAATAATCGGCGGATCGGTGTTGCTTATAGGCAACAACTATCGGCCATACCAAAACATTTATGTGACACCCGCCGTTGGAAAGCACGTTGCTTGCTCGACGCAGGCGTCCGACGCATGATCGCGCCCCCTGCGCCCACCTGTCTTCAGTCCATCAAGGAGAGAGTACTCCCATGAAGCTCGTCCGCTTCGGCCCGCACGGCCGCGAAAAGCCGGGAATCGTCGACTCCAAAGGGGGTATCCGCGATCTCTCCAAGGTGGTGCCCGATATCGCCGGAGATACGCTGTCGCCCAAAGGCCTCGCGAAAATCCGCAAGGCGGCGATCGAGAAGCTGCCGCTGGTTCGCGGCAATCCGCGCCTCGGCCCCTGTGTCGGCGGCGTCGGCAACCTGATCGCCATCGGGCTCAACTATTCCGACCATGCTGCCGAGGCCGGCATGGCTATCCCGAAAGAGCCGATCATCTTCAATAAGGTGAGCTCCTGCATCTGCGGGCCGAACGACGACACCATTATTCCGAAGGGCTCGACCAAGCTCGACTGGGAGGTCGAGCTCGGCATCGTCATCGGTCAACGCGCACGCTATCTGGCAAAGGACAAGGCGCTCGATGTCGTCGCCGGATATTGCCTGGCTAACGACGTGTCGGAGCGCGTGTTCCAGATCGAGCGCGCCGGACAATGGGTCAAGGGCAAGAGCTGCGAGACGTTCGGCCCGCTCGGCCCGTGGCTGGTCACCAAAGATGAGATCAAGGACCCGCAGGGCCTCAACATGTGGCTCGATGTCAACGGCGAGAAGCGCCAGCGCGGCAACACGAAGACCATGATCTTCGATTGCAGGCACCTCGTCTGGTACTGCTCTCAGTATTTCGTGCTGGAGCCGGGCGATGTGATCATCACCGGCACGCCGCCCGGCGTCGGGCTCGGCATGAAGCCGGAACCGAAATTTCTCAAGGCGGGCGACGTGGTCACGCTCGGCATCGACGGGTTGGGCGAGCAGCGGCAGAAGGTGGTGAAGTTCAAGAAGTGAGGCTTGCGCATATGGTGGCGCCCAAACGCGCCCGGCTCTGCGCTGGCCTCACCACCAGGCGTGGAAATGATGCACGGGCCCGTGGCCCGTGCCGATCTTGATCCGGTTCGCCGCGGCCAGCGCGTCCGTCACGTAGGCCTTGGCCACGCGCACCGCCTCGGCGAGCGGCAATCCCTTGGCAAGGCCGGCCGCTATCGCTGAGGACAGCGTGCAGCCGGTCCCATGGGTGTTCCGGGTCTTGATCCGGTCGGCTGCGAGGCGCGTGACGGCCGTCGGCTCGATCAGGAGATCGACGCTTTCGGCACGGTCGGCGTGACCACCCTTGATGAGGACCGCCCGCGCGCCGAGCGCAAGCAGGCGCTCGCCCTGCTCGCGCATCGCAGTCTCGGTGTCGGCGATCGGCGCCTCCAGCAGCGCCGCCGCCTCCGGCAGGTTCGGCGTGACCACGAGCGCACGCGGCATCAGCACGCGCTTGAGCACGTCGATCGCGTCGGGTGCCAAGAGCTTGTCGCCCGAGGTCGCGATCATGACCGGATCGAGCACCACCCGGCTCTGGCCCCAGCGCTCGAGCCCGGCCGCGATGGTCGCAATCACGCCGCGCTGGGACACCATGCCGATTTTGACCGCGCTGACGTCGAGATCGGAAAAGACCGCGTCGATCTGCGCGGCAACGAACTCCGCCGGTACGTCGTGGATCGCGGTCACGCCCTTGGTGTTCTGCGCGGTCAGGGCGGTGATCACCGAGGCGCCGTAGACGCCGAGCGCGGAAAACGTCTTGAGGTCGGCCTGGATGCCGGCGCCGCCGCCCGAATCGGATCCCGCCACGGTGACCGCGATCGGCGTCATGGGCGTTGCCGTTGCTCGAGTGCGGCATCTACCACGGTCCGTAACGCTCGCGCCGCCGCCTGCGGATCGGCATTGAGCGAGAGCGCCGAGATGACCGCGACACCGTCCGCCCCGGCCGCGATTGCCTCGCCGGCATTGCCGGCGTCGATGCCGGCAATGCCGCACAGCGGAAAGGCCGGCGCCCGCCGGCGGAGCACGCTGGCGATGCGGGCCAAACCGGCAGGGCCGATCGGCGGATTGGGATTATCCTTCGAGGAGGTGGCAAACACGCCGCCGACTCCAACGTAATCGAGCAGCCCGAGGGGCGCCGCCTCAGCCTGCGCCACCGTCTTGATCGACAGCCCGATGATTGCGTGCGGGCCGAGGAGCCGCCGAGCATCCTCGACCGCCATGTCGTCCTGGCCCACATGGACGCCGTCGGCGCCGGAGGCGAGCGCGACGTCGACACGATCATTGACGAGCAGCGGGATGCCGAATGGCGCGAGCGCCGCCTTGATGGCACGGGCGCGCTCGACCATGGGCCGCGTGTCGCTGCGCTTATCCCGAAGCTGGACCAGCGTCGCGCCGCCTTGCGCCACCAGTCGGGCAAGCTCCGCGAGATCCCGCCCGCCCGCGTGTTCGGGATCGATCAGGGC
>DASSJW010000820.1:0-2879 GCA_035690995.1 Xanthobacteraceae bacterium | reverse complement strand
ATTTGTTGGCGATGCCGAGCGTGAAGGCGCCCACCAGCGTGCCCCACAGATTGCCGACACCGCCGAACACGACCACCATGAAGGAATCGATGATGTACCCCTGGCCGAGGTTAGGGCTGACATTGTCGATCTGCGACAAGGCGACGCCGGCAAGGCCGGCGATACCGGAGCCGAGCCCGAAGGTGAGCGCGTCGATGCGGCTGGTCCGGATGCCCATGGACGCCGCCATCGCGCGGTTCTGGGTGACCGCGCGCATCTCCAGGCCGAAACGGGTGTAACGCAGCAGCGCGAGCAGGCCAACGAAGATCAGCAGCGTGAACACGATGATCCAAAGGCGGTTGTAGGTGATGGTGATATGCCCGAGATCGAACGAGCCGCTCATCCAGGAGGGATTGCCTACGTCCTTGTTGGTCGGGCCAAAGGCGGTGCGCACCGCCTGCTGGAGGATCAGTGATAGCCCCCAGGTGGCGAGCAGCGTCTCCAGCGGGCGGCCGTAGAGAAAGCGAATGATGCCGCGCTCGATCAGGATGCCGACCAGCCCGGCGAACAGGAAGGCGAGCGGAATGGCAAAGGCGAGCGAATAGTCGAACAGCGCGGGGTTATGGGCGCGGATCACTTCCTGCACGACGTAGGTCGTGTAGGCCCCCAGCATCACCATCTCGCCATGCGCCATGTTGATGACGCCCATCACGCCGAAGGTGATGGCAAGGCCGATCGCGGCGAGCAGAAGAACCGAGCCGAGCGAGAGGCCGTACCAGGTGTTCTGTACCGCGGTCCAGATCGCCAGACTGCTCTGGATCGAGGCGATCGCGTCGGCCGCCGCCTTCTTGACCGGGGCAGAGGCGTTCGCCGGCAATCCTCCGAGCAGTGCGAGCGCCTCCTGATCGCCGCGCCGGCTGATTTGGTCGATCGCCTCGATCTTGTCGGCGTCGGACGCGCCGTCGAGATAGAGCACGACGGCGGCTCGCGCCTCGATCAAGGCCTGTTTCACCCTGGCATCGCTCTCCTTGGCAATGGCTTGGTCGAGCGCGGGAAGGGCATTCGCATCCTTGGAGCGGAGCACCGCCTGCGCCGCCTCCAGGCGCTTGCCGGGATCCGGCGCCATCAGCGTCAAGCTGCCGAGCGTCGCCTCGACGATCCGCCGCAGGCGGTTGTTGAGGCGCACCGGCGCAAGGTCGGCGGGCGGGCTGCCGGCGACAGGCTCACCGGTCGCAGCATCGCTCAGGCGGTCGGGTGGCTCGCCAATGAAAATCCGCTTGCTCTCGGCGCTGAACAGAAGCCGCCCCTCCTGCAGGGCGGTGATGATAGCCGCGGCGCGCGCATTGCCGCTGGCGACGACCTCGTTGATGCCCTCGATGGTCTGGTCGAAACTGTCGGCGCTGAAGCGGGACAACGCATCCTCGTACGGCCCGGCCTGCGCGCCCGGCATTGGGGCACCAAGCACGCCAAGTACGAGCACGCCCAGCGCGAGCACGCGCGCGATGAAGCGATCGCTGAAGGCACGCATCCTGATCGTCCCGGCATTCGTGGCGAGGCGGCCCAATATTCGCGCTTGGGCCGCCCCGATTCTTGCTACCAACGCAACGCCACAGTCTTGCTACGCATCGGACGCTACGATGCGCCACCGCACTTCTTGGTGACCTTGTTGTAGTTGCCGCACTTGAGGGTGACCCAGTCGGCCTCAAGGTCCTTCGAGCCCGGCAGGAAATCGGACCAGGCGTCGCCCGCGACCAGCCCCGGCGTCTTCCACACCACGTCGAACTGACCGTCGCCACGCACTTCGCCGATGAAAACCGGCTTGGTGATGTGATGGTTGGGCAGCATCTTGGAGGTGCCGCCGGTGAGGTTGGGCGCCTCGATGCCCGGCAGCGCGTCGATCACCTTGTCCGGCTCGGTCGACTTCACCTTCTCCACCGCCTTCACCCACATGGCGAACCCAATGACATGGGCTTCCATCGGATCGTTGGTGACGCGCTTCGGATTCTTGATGAAGGTCTTCCAGTCGGCGATGAACTTGTCGTTGATCGGCGTCTTGATGGACTGGAAGTAGTTCCAGGCCGCCAGGTGGCCCAGCAACGGCTTGGTATCGATGCCGGCGAGCTCTTCCTCGCCCACGGAGAACGCGACCACGGGGATGTCGGTCGCCTTGACGCCCTGGTTACCGAGTTCCTTGTAGAACGGCACGTTGGCGTCGCCGTTGATGGTGGAGACGACCGCGGTCTTCTTGCCGGCCGAGCCGAACTTCTTGATGTCGGAAACAATGGTCTGCCAGTCGGAGTGTCCGAACGGCGTGTAGTTGATCATGATGTCGGCATCCGCGACGCCCTTTTGCTTGAGATAGGCTTCGAGGATCTTGTTGGTGGTGCGCGGATAGACGTAGTCGGTGCCGGCCAGCACCCAGCGCTTGGCCTCGCCGCCGTCCTTCGACATCAGATAGTCGACGGCCGGGATCGCCTGCTGGTTGGGAGCGGCGCCGGTATAGAACACGTTGCGCTCACTCTCCTCGCCTTCATATTGCACCGGATAGAACAGGATGCTGTCGAGCTCCTTGAACACCGGCAACACCGACTTGCGCGACACCGAGGTCCAGCAGCCGAACACCACCGACACCTTGTCCTTGGTAATGAGCTCGCGCGCCTTTTCCGCGAACAGCGGCCAGTTCGAGGCCGGGTCGACCACCACAGCTTCGAGCTTCTTGCCGAGCAATCCGCCCTTCTTGTTCTGCTCGTCGATCAACATGAGCATGACGTCCTTCAGCGTGGTCTCGCTGATCGCCATGGTGCCCGAGAGCGAATGGAGGATACCGACCTTGATCGTATCCTGGGCCTTGGCGGGAAGTGCCGCCGCCAGGCCGAGCGCCAATCCCGCCGTGGCGGCAA
>DASSJW010000819.1:0-4837 GCA_035690995.1 Xanthobacteraceae bacterium | reverse complement strand
GTCGCGAGCGCCAGTAGCGGCGCGAGCGCGAGCGGATCCTTGAACAGCGGCAGCGCCATTTTCGCGCAGGTTCCCAGCACCAATCCGACCGCCGCCGCCGCCACGCCCGTGAGCATGCGCTGCAACGCAGCGATCTCGCCGAACTGCGCATAGATCAGGCCGATCAACGTCACGATGACGAAGGGCGGCGTCATCAGCCCCAGCAGCGCGACCGCCGATCCGAGCGCGCCTCGAATCCGCCGGCCGAAGACGACCGAGAGGTTGACGACATTGGGGCCGGGCAGGAACTGGCACAGGGCATAGGCGTCGTTGAACTCCTCCGGGGTCATCCAGCGGCGCTCTTGCACCAGCATGCGCCGCGACCAGGCCAGAACGCCGCCGAAGCCGCACAGCGCGATCACGGCGAAGGCGACACCAAGTTCGAGCAGCGTGGGTGCGGGCGGGGATGGGAGGGATGGAGGTGAAGGCGAAGGCGTGGAAACCGTCTCGGGCATGGCAAAGTCTTAAGCCGGCCCCACAGCCGGAACCAAATGATATTCCGGCATGGTGGCCATTGCCTCGGGTTGCCCTCGCCCGCCCTGGCGCTGCCTGCGCACACGCATCGCGCCCATAGGGCGAACCTGTTGCCTTTAGCTGCGCCGATCACCGCGAAGGGCCTTCGCGGTCCCGGCCGCGGCGTGCGCAGCCCGCCTCTCACCAAGCCCCTTTTTTCCGCAGGCCTCCACGCTTATATTCATTGCGCCGGCGCAAGCCGGATATGGCGATAAATGGCCGTCGTAATAAACCTATCGGACCCGGGGGCAGTACCCGGCGCCTCCACCATCCGGGGGTCAGTGGTCAGAAGCCAGCGATCGAACGCGGTGCTTCAGGTGGCTAGCCGCTGATCACTGATCCCAGATACGGGGGCGAAATAGGATCGACGAGGGCGTAAAGGGCGTGCTTTTGCTCGGCATGGTTCCACCGTTATCGGGCCTATTCATAGTTGCAAACGACAACTATGCTCCGGTTGCCCAGGCCGCGTAACGCGGTTTGGAATACCGATCTTAAAGTCCTGACGGGTTAAGCTCCGGCAGGCGGGGTTCGGAGGCACCTGGCAACAGAAGCCTCCACTTCCATATTAAGGTGAAGGTGTAGGAGGCGTACTAGCGGGCGTAGGGTTGCGCGCGCTAACATTCGCCCGGTGAGTCCAAGCGCGTTTCCGGCATGGATTCTGATAGACCCACCCGGAAGCTCGCCCTGCAAGGCAACGGATCACCCCATGGCCGTCGATCACATCCGCTACGATATCCTCGCCCAGGAAGCCCTGCGGGGGGTCGTGCACCGTGTGCTCGTCGACGCCGCCAAGAACGGCCTGCCTGGAGAGCATCATTTTTATATTTCGTTCGACACCCGCGCCGAGGGCGTGCGCCTGTCGCCGCGCATGCTGGCGCAGTATCCTGAGGAAATGACCGTCGTCCTGCAGCATCAGTTCTGGGATCTGGTGGTGACCGACGACGGTTTCGAAGTCGGCGTCTCCTTCGGCGGCATTCCGGAACGTCTGGCCGTTCCTTTTGCCGCGGTGAAAGGCATTTTCGATCCGTCGGTGCAGTTCGGCCTGCAGTTCGAGGAGATCGGAGACGCCGCCGCCGTGGACAGCGCAGACGGCGAGGCGTCTGCGCGCAAGGACCCCGCTGCGGCGCGTCCTCCGGCGGAGCACAAAGGCGTCGCTCCGAGCGTGGCAGCGGTTCCCGTGCCTGCCAATCCCGATCCGGCCGAGACCGAGGATCCCGACAAGCCCTCGGGCGGCGGTGAGGTCGTGCGGCTCGATCGTTTCCGCAAGAAATAAAGGACGCGCGACGCGGACAAAACGCAGCGCTTGGCGCCTTGCCGGCCGCGATGCGTCGCCCCTCGTCCGAGTAGCCATGATCAAGCGCAAGCCGTTCGCCCAAACGCCGACCAGGACCCGCGTGGAGCGCGACACGTTCGGACCGATCGAGGTGCCGGCCGATCGCTATTGGGGCGCGCAGACCGAACGTTCGCGGCGCAATTTCCGTATCGGCGACGAGCGCATGCCGCGACCGGTCATCCGCGCGCTCGGGACCATCAAGCGCGCGGCGGCCGAGGTGAACCAGCGCCTCGGCTCGCTCGATGCGCGCCGCGCCAAGGCGATCGCGCGCGCCGCGCAGGAGGTGATCGATGGAGCACTCGACGATCACTTTCCGCTGGTGGTGTGGCAGACCGGTTCTGGAACCCAGACCAATATGAATGTCAACGAGGTGATCGCGGCGCGCGCCAACCACATGCTCGGCGCCAAGCCCGGCGCGAAGTCGCCGCTGCATCCCAACGATCACGTCAACATGAGTCAGTCATCCAACGACAGCTTTCCCACCGCGATGCATGTCGCCGCGGCCGAAGAGATTACCCACCGTTTGCTGCCGGCGCTGGCGCACCTGCAGGCCGCGCTGGAGCAAAAGGCCAAGGAGTTCGCGCGCATCGTCAAGATCGGACGCACCCACACCCAGGACGCCACGCCGCTGACGCTCGGGCAGGAATTCTCCGGCTATGCCGCGCAGGTGAAACTGGGCCGGGCCAGACTCAAGACGGCGCTCAAGGAGCTTTATCCGCTGGCGCAGGGCGGCACCGCGGTCGGTACCGGCCTCAACGCCAAGCCGCAATTCGCCAAGCTCGTGGCCGCGAGGATTGCCGCGCTCACCGGTCTGCCGTTCGTCACCGCCCCGAACAAGTTCGAGGCGCTGGCCGCCCACGATGCCATCGTATTCGTGCACGGCGCCTTGACCGCGCTCGCCACCGGCCTGTTCAAGATCGCAAACGACATCCGGCTGCTCGGCTCGGGTCCGCGTTCCGGTCTGGGCGAGTTGATCCTGCCGGAAAACGAGCCCGGCTCCTCGATCATGCCGGGCAAGGTGAACCCGACCCAGTCCGAGGCGCTGACGATGGTGTGTTGCCAGGTCTTCGGCAACGAAACCACGATCGCCGTCGCGGCGAGCCAGGGCCATTTCGAGCTCAACGTCTACAAGCCGGTGATCGCGCATGCCATGTTGCAATCGATCCGTCTTCTCGGCGACGCGGCGATTTCGTTCACCGACAACTGCGTCATCGGCATTCGTGCCAACGAGGCGCGCATCCACGAGCTGTTGAACAATTCGCTGATGCTGGTCACCGCGCTCGCGCCCCGGATCGGATACGATCGCGCAGCGGCGATCGCCAAGGCCGCCCATGCCAATGGCACGACGCTGCGCGAGGAGGCGCTGCGACTCGGTTACGTCTCGGCGCAGGAATTCGATCGCCTGGTACGCCCGGAAAAGATGACGCGGCCGGGCTGAACGTCGCGCGCCGCCGGTAAAACTTTTGTGAACCCCCGGTTGTAGAACGAGGCGCCGCGGAGGCCCCAGGCGAACGCCGCGCGCCGCAGCAGGCCCGGACAAGTCTTCAGAATTCAACGGGTTGGACGTCTGCTTTTGCGCATAAATCACAGAAAAGATATGTTATTATGCATGTGAGCCCAGCGCAGTGGGCACGCCGGCAAAGGCCGGCCCCCTGGCGCGAGGGCGGGCTTCGCCGGCCCCACCTCGCTGCCACGCTGCGGGCGCATTTGCCATCGAAGCACGAGAAGGGACCTGCATCACCCCTAACCGCTTCGTCGAGTGCAGGAATGGGAGACATCATCAACCTTCGCAGGGCACGCAAGAAGGCGCAGCGGCAGCTCGCCGAACGCGACGCGTCCGCCCAGCGACTACTCTATGGGCGCAGTAAGGCCCAACGCGACCTGGACTCCAAACGCGACGCCAAAGCCAGCCGCGACCTCGAGCGCCACCGGATCGAAACGGGAGACGAGGGATGAAATCTCGGGTCGTCAAACGCTCCATCGTGATTGCTGGCCACAAGACCAGCGTCAGCCTGGAGGATGGATTTTGGAAGAGCCTCAAGGAGATTGCCGGCGAGCGTCACATGACCTTGTCGGAGCTCGTGGCCGCGATCGACACTGACCGGCAGCACGGCAATCTGTCGTCGGCCATTCGCCTCTTCGTACTCGACTTCTATCGCAGCCGGGTGACGGGCGAGAGGGACGCCCGGGACGGAGCGCGCGACCCCGTGGCGGCGCGAGCTGCGCCGACGGCCTAGTGCGTGATCCTGAAAAGTGGACACCGGTTTTCGGAAAAGATCACGCACAAACAAAAAGCCTAGAGCGGGATGATGACTCGACGGAAAATCATCCCGCTCTAGGATCTTCGCCGCGCCGTTTGATACGGACCCCGGAATCAAATCCACCGCGCCACGGCGTTTTCCAGTTGCGCTGATTCAGCACCGCACGTTCACAGGCGCCACCCGTGGGCTTGACCCGCGGGTGCATTCATTCTTCGCAATAACCTTTGCGACTTTGCCACTATTCTTTTTGCCAAGGCGATGGATGCGCGCGGGGTGTCAAGCGCGCGCATGACGACCTCATATGGGTCAGCCCCTGGCGGAAAAACGCGCTCGTCAGTTGCCGAACAATATTTCCGACAGCGAGCGCTGACGCGGGGGCGCGGGTGCTGGCGCGGGCGCCGGCTTTTGCGGCTGCGCTTGATTTGGGCCATGCGTTCCAGCCGCACGCGGCGCCGGCGGTGTCGGCGCCCGCCGAATGTCGATCGGCGGCGGGAGCGCCGGAGCGAGATCGGCCGTAGGCGCGGCGGGTTTTGGCTTCTGCGCGCTCGGGGTCGCCGGCGCGGGTCGCACCGCCGGACGGGACGCCGGTGCCGCCGGCTCGGTGTGCACCGCTGCCGGCACGGCAGCATCGGCCGGCGGCGCGTTCTGCGCGGGCGTCGTTTTCGGATTGGCATTGGCCACAGGCGAATTG
>DASSJW010000818.1:0-7930 GCA_035690995.1 Xanthobacteraceae bacterium | reverse complement strand
ATGTTACCTCTTCGCCGCTCATCGCCCGCAACCAGTCATGGCCGCGAATTCAGAACATTTCAGTTCCTGAACCAAAGACCTTAAGCAGCTCTCTCATTACCGTCCAGCATCGTTGCCGTTGCGTCTCTGCGTCGCCCACGGTCAGAACGCTCCCACGACGGTCCGACAAGACGCGACAGGTCATCTTCGAGCGATCGAGGAGTCTCAGGTGAGAGCCGCCGCGCAGCAGGTGTTGACCGCCCGGAGCGCATCGCGGAGCCCGATGTCCGCCGGTGCGGGCATTCCCGCCGATGACCGTCCGACGCTGACGCGCTGGTGCTGGATCGCTGTGCTGGTCGGCGGATTTGGTGCGGCTTTCATGAGCCCCGCCGGCCGCGACGTCGAGGACGTCGCCCAACTTGAGCGTCTCGTGCCCAAGATCGAGCGTGCGCAAACACTCTCCCCGGAAGCGAGGGACACCATCAATCGGTTGATCGCCCGACAAAGCACGGCGGGCGGGTGGGACGATCCCGCGCGTCGCATGCGGCGCAAGGCGGCGATCGAACGCGTCACAAGCGCGATGCAGGCGAAGGACGGCATCATCCCGGCCGTGAGCGACGTCGCGGCGCGATGATGGAGTGACGAATCCGCGGCGCATATCCCGCGTGCAATGAAGCCCGTGTCCAAACAAAGCCGCGCGGGTTCAACCATGAAGGAGCCATCACATGCGAACGGTCATGGCGTTCGGGTTTGGCGCCTTGCTGGCGCTCCTCGCAATCGGTGCCTGGTCCAGTGCGACGACCACCTCCGTCAATCGCGCGGAGGCGTCCGCGGCATCGAGTGGGCCGATCAACCCGCTCGAGTTGATGAGGAACGCAAAGGACCTGGCGCATCAGCAATACGACGCGTATTGACCGGCATCCCGGATCAGCTGCGGCTCGAAGCCTCGGAAATCGCGCAGGGTCGGCCTGCCCTGTGAGATTGCCATGCGCGAGGTTGATCCGCGGATCCAGTTTCCTACGGCAAGCGCTGCACCGGAGCCGGATGCTAGATCACGAGTGTCTCTCTGATGCCGAAGTTCGCGACAGCGGCGGCCACGGCGGTGTGCGTCCTTCGGAATCGGGACATTAGCTCTTCGCCGCCACTGCCGCGATCAGCCGCTTGAGAAAGCCGTCGACGGCATTGTTGTCGATCCAGCGCACCACCGCGACCAGGTCGTTCTCGGGGTCGACATAGATCATGTTGAGGCCGTTGCCGTTGTGCATGAAGGCGGTGGCCGGCGCGCTCGGCCACTGTTTGCGGTCGGTGTTGAGGAAATAGTTGATGAAGCCGTAGGGCGATTGCAGCCCGGTCGGCGTGAGCGCCATATTCACCCACGTCTCCGACAGCAATTGCCGGTCACCCCACTTGCCCCGGCGCAGGGTGAGATAGCCGAAGCGCGCCATGTCATAGGCGTTGATGAACATGCCCCCGCCCCAATGGCCGCCGCCGGTCACCGACTGCACCGGCTGGCCATCGATCACGACCCAGGCGTTGTCGTAGCCGAACCAGCGCCAGGTGTTGGAGGCGCCGATCGGGTCCATGATCTTCTCTTTGAGCACCTGTGGCAGCGGCCGCCGCCAGACGTTCAGCGTGGCAAGCGCCAGCACGTTCACGCGCGTATCGTTGTATTTGTAGACCGTGCCGGCCTTGTTGCGCGGCCGCGTGAGCCATTCGTCCGGCTTGTCGCTCGGCCGGTCCGCCCAGTCGGGCTTGCCCCAGAGCGTGCCTTCCCAGTCGCTGGTCTGCCGCAGCAGATGGTTCCAGGTGATGGTGCGGTTGTGCGGCGTAGCGAACAGGTCGACCAGGTCGGGAGCGGCCATGCGCTCGGCGCGGTTGCCCGCCGGCACCGGGTTGTAGAGCTGGATCGGCGCCATGTAATCGCGCGCAAGATCATCGACGCGGCGGATCATGCCGCCGTCGTAGGCGACGCCGACCACGCTCGACAGCAGGCTTTTGGTGACGCTGTGGGTCATGTCCACGCGCTGCGGCTCGCCCCATTCGGCGACCAGAACACCCTTGTGGATGATGACGCCGGTCTCTTCGCCGCGATCCTTGATCGGACCGACGGCGTCGCCGAACGGTTCACGGCCGAAGGTCCGGTAGTGATTGAGCTTGAGGTCGCGCGGGTTCTTGATCTCGCTCGCGATGGCGAAGTCGATCGCGTCTTTCAGCAATTGCGGGTTGATGCCCGCCTCCGCCGGCGTCTTGCGCTGCCAGTCGGCGCCCGGAAACGTCTGCGCCTGCGCCGCCGGTGGCAGCATCACCAGCGCGCCGATCAGAATGGCTTTGAACCGGATCTGCATCGCGCCCTCCTGCCGTGACATGGCGCAACGTTAGCACGGCGCCGCTCCCCGCCTGAAGGTGCGGCAAGGGCGGCGAGGGCTTCCTCCTGAATACGATCGGATCATCACAATCGATGCCAGCCCCCCCGATCCTGGGAGCAGGTTGTGATTGGGAGGATCTGAAAGTCCGCACCTCCCAGGCCCCCCACGCCACGGAGTGTCCAGCCTGGAACAAATAGGCTATGCTTTCGGTTGAAGGCATGGAGACGAGTCCGCCCACTGAAAAGACCGCGGTTCGGTCGATCGTCGACGCGCGGTGTTTCAGGCGAGTGGTCGCGCAATATCTTGGAGGATGTCATGCGTAGGACGATTACAGCCCTGGTCGCGACTGCCAGTATTGCCGCAGCCGGCATTGCTGCACCGAAACCTGCCGAGGCCAGGTGTATCGGTTGCTGGGTTGGCGCTGGCATTGCGGCGGCCGTGATCGGTGGCGCGATCGCGTCATCGTCCTACGGATACGGCTATGGCTATCCGGCCTACGGCTATGGCTACGGCTATCCCGCCTACGGCTACGGTTACGGCTATCCGGCCTACAGCTATGGCTACGGCTACGGATATCCGGCGTACAGCTACGCCTACCGGCCTGCTTACTACGGGTATGCCTACGCGCCGCGCCGTTACTATGCGCGCAGGTACTACCGTTACTGAGCCATAGGACACGACTCGCCGGCTGTGCCAGCGGCGCGAGCCGTCTCTCTTCGAGTCCCCTATACGACGTCGAGGCGTCGCGGCGGCTCGCCCTATTCGTGTATCACCAATTAACTGCGGTGTTTGCATTGTCGCGGTGACGCGGCGCTGGAGCTCGTTGAGCGAACCGCTGATCCGGACCGGCTATTGAAACAGTTGGTCATCTGTGGTGCGTTGGGCCGCGATCAAGAACAATGACGTGGAGGGTGGAGGATCATGGGTTCGATGCGTCGCGCCTCGCTTGGCGCTGTGTTTTTTGTATGTGCGATCGTCATTGCGTCACCGCTACCCGCCCAAACCTATCCCGATCACCCGATCAAGCTGATCGTTCCGAGCGCACCGGGCGGTCCAACCGACATCCCGGCGCGGATCACCGCGGGATTCATTCCGAAGCTCGGCCAGCCGGGCGTGGTGGAGAACCGGCCGGGGGCCGGCGGCGCGCTGGGCGCGCGCTCGGTCGCATCGTCGCCTCCTGACGGCTATACGCTGCTGGTTGGCAACACCAGCGTGTTCGCCGTCAATCCGGCGGTTTCGACCTCGGCCGGCTACGATCCGCTGAAGGACTTCGCGCCGGTCGCGAAGTTCTCGGAGAGCTTCCAGATCCTGGTGGTCGATCCCTCGCTGCGCGTCACCAGCGTCAAGGAGCTGCTCGATTACATCAAGGCCAACCCGGGCAAGTTGAATTACGCGCATACCGGCGTCGGCGGGCTGCCGCACCTGACCGCGGAGCTGTTCATTGCGCGCACCGGCGCGAACATCGTCGGCGTGCCTTATCGCAGCGGCGGCGAGGCCGTCACGGCAGTGCTGGGCCAAAACGTTCAAATGACGTTCGAGGCGATCAGCATCCTCCTGCCGCTCATCAGGGAGGGTAAGGTCCGCGCGCTCGCCGTGACGAGCCCGGCGCGGACCCCGCTCGCGCCCGATCTGCCGACCATGATGGAGGCGGGCGTACCGAACTACGAGGTCACGACTTTCAACGGCATCGCTGCGCCCGCCGGAACGCCGGCGCCGATCATCGGCAAGCTCAACGCGGCGATCAACGAGGGCCTGCTGACGGCGGCGACCAAGGAGACGCTGGCCAAGCTCGGCGCCGTCGCCAGCCCGGGATCACCGGAAGATTTCGCCGCCTTCATCGCCGCCGAGCTCGCGAAATGGAGATCGGTCGCGCAGAAGGCCAACGTGAAGATCGATTGAC
Organism: Xanthobacteraceae bacterium; assembly: GCA_035690995.1. Classification (GTDB taxonomy): domain Bacteria; phylum Pseudomonadota; class Alphaproteobacteria; order Rhizobiales; family Xanthobacteraceae; genus VAZQ01. Next base: position 3,685 of record DASSJW010000818.1, on the reverse strand, counting down.
GCGCGCGCCCGGTCGCCGCGCCGACGCTGCGGATCGCGATCCGGCTCGTGCGACCAAGGCGCCCTCGCGGGTGCGCGCCTCATGCCCCGGTGACGGCGGACCACTAGACATAGAAGAGGAGAATTGAAATGGCCACGATCGTCTTCGGGTTGGGAACGTCCCACACGCCAATGCTGCTCGCCGACGATCAGACGCTGCCGCGTTTCGTCGAGACCGACCGGCTCATGAAGCATCGCGACAAGGAGGGTAACCCGACGAGCTATTCGGAGCTGCTGGAGAAGGCCGACGCGCGGCTCGCCGCAATCACCACCCCGGAGCAGATGGCGGTACGGCAGAACAAGGCGCGCCAGGCGACGAAGCATCTTACGGCCGCGCTGACGAAGGCCAACCTCGACGCGCTGGTCGTGATGGGCGACGACCAGAACGAAAGCTACAAGGAGGATTGCCGGCCCGCTTTCGCCGTCTATTTCGGCGACACGATCCGCAACAGCAACGAGCAGCACGCGTTCTATCGTGAGCGCTTCCCCGATTGGTACCTGCAGACCCGCCAGGCCTTCTTCGAGCAGGAGAAGCCGCGCGACTATCCGGTGCAGGCCAATCTCGCCCTGCATCTCATTGAAAGCCTGATGGATGATTTCGATCTCGCCAGTTCGCAGCGCCTGCCGGAGGGCGAAGGCGAGGGTCATGCGATGGCCTACGTCCATCGGCGGGTGATGGACGAGACCAACCCGATCCCGATCGTGCCGGTCTTCCTGAACACATACTACCCGCCCAACCAGCCGCGTCCGCGGCGCTGCTACGCATTCGGCCAGGCGGTGCGCAAGGCGGTGGAGAGTTTCCCCGGAAATCTGCGCGTCGGCATCGCGGCCTCGGGCGGGCTATCGCATTTCCTGGTCGACGAAGAGTTCGACAAGGCAATCCTGAAGGCCTGCGCCGACAAGAATGCCGAGTACCTGAAGAACCTGCCGCGCAACAAGCTGCAGGCCGGCTCCTCGGAGATCCTCAACTGGATCGCGCTCGCAGGTGCGCTCGAGCACCTCGACCTCAACTGGTTCGAATACGTGCCGGGCTATCGCACGCCGGCAGGCACCGGCACCGGGCTGAGCTTCGCCACCTGGGCGTGAGCCTAAGGGATCGAATATGGCGAGCCCGTTTTCGGCCGCGAGCGCGGACGGGTAGCGGTCCGTCCAGTCGTGCGGGTTTTTCGTAGCCAGCCGGATGCCGGCCGGATCGCGCCGGGCCATCAGCCGATGGCCGTCGTGCTTGATCTCGTGCTCCCGCTCCATCCCGTCAGGCAGCCTTAGCCGGTGCCGTGTCCGGCGCTGGCGGGTGGTTCGAGCGATCCAACCTCAAGCAGCGTAGGAGGTGGGAACAGACGGCGCTTTGTCCCATTCGCCAATGGGATCGTAGCCCCAGACCCAGTCGGCGTTGCCGTGGACGCTGCTTTTGCCGGCGGTGATCGACTCCTTCTGCACCGCGCTGTCGCGCATGTGCTTGAAGCGGGCATTGGAGAAGGACAGCCGTTGCACCCCATGCACGCGCGGGATGCGGATGCGGCGGAAATTGCTAAAGGCCTCGACCGGATCGCGGCAAGCTTCGAGCCAGCGCGCGAGGATGTAGGCGTCCTCGAAAGCCTGGCAGGCGCCCTGCCCGGCATTGGGCAGCATGGCATGCGCGGCGTCGCCGATGAGCTGGATGCGGCCGCGGCCCCAATTCTGCGTGAGCGGCCGCGTGAACAGGCCCCATTTCGAGCACTCGGTCACAAGGCTGAGCAGCTTTTCGAGGCGCGGCTCGGGGTTGGGGAAGCTCAACCGCATCTCGTCGGGATCGCCACGGGTCGACCAGCCTTCCTCGACCCATTTGTCCGTATCCTCTTGGGTGACGATATTCACGAGCTTCCTGCCGCGGATGTAATAGGCGAGGAGATGGCAACCCGGCCCGACCCATTGGATATGGCCTGTCGGCTCGAGCACCGCCTCCGGCACATCGCCGCCGTTCAGCAGCACGCGCCATACCATCTGGCCGGTATAGGTTGGGTTGTCGTCGCCGTAGAGGGACCGCCGGATGACCGAGCGCACGCCGTCGGCGCCGATCACGGTGTCGGCCTCGACCTGGGTGCCATTGGCGAACGCGAGCACGATACGGTCGCTTCGCTCCTCGATTGCTGTCAGGCGGTGGCCCAGGTGAATCAAGCTATGATCGAGCCCGCTTGCGAGCGCGTCCAGCAGGTCGGCGCGGTGAAAGGTGTAATAGGGAGCGCCGTACCGCGCCGCAGCCTTGTGCCGATCGTTTAATTCGAGGAACTCGCCGGTTTGCATGTTGCGCGTGTAGATTCCGGGCGATGACGTCGCAACAGCGGCGATTTTGTCGCCAACCCCGATCGCCTGCAGCGCTTTGACGGCTTGCGGGCTTACGTTGACCGCGGCGCCGATCTCGCCCAAGGCCGGAGCGGTCTCGAAAACCTCCGCCTTCATCCCGAAGGTCTTGAGCGCATGCGCGGCCGCGAGCCCGGCGAGCCCGCCGCCGACAATCGCGATCTTACAGCTTGACGACATTCGTCCCTCCAGACGCACGCCGCGATCCCAGGCACGGCCGTTCCAACATAGCAGAACCGCGCTCGCCGCGTCGGCACCGGTATGACGTGGCACGATCGATCATGCGGGAAAGTCTTTGGATTCGCAAAGTCGACAGACCACGTTTGCCTTTGACCGTGATGGGCTTGCTCCCTCCACCGCGCGCGGCCCATCATTGGCGCAGACCGCTGGACGCCGACGGAGAATTTCTCATCATGGGCATCCTTCCCGCAAAGTGGTGGCTGACCGCTTTGACCGCGCTCGTCGCCATCGCCGCACCGGCGCACGCGCAGACGTTCCCGAGCAGGACAATCCGCATTATCGTGCCCTATCCGGCCGGTGGCAGCATCGATCTGACCGCGCGCGTCATCGCAAAGAATCTGCAGGACAGCGTCGGACAGCCCGTCATCGTGGAAAACAAACCGGGCGCAAATGCCGCCATCGGTATCGACACCCTGATGCGAAGCGATCCGGACGGCCACACCCTCGCCCTCCTCTCGGACAGCCCGGTCACGATCAACGTGCATCTGTTGCGGCTCAATTACGATCCGCTCGCCGACCTGGTGCCGATCAGCAAGGTGGTGAGCAGCCCAATCATTATGAGCGCCAACGCCAAGGCGGGAATCGCCTCGATTGCGGATCTCGTCGCGGCCGCCAAGGCCAAGCCCTTGAGCTATGCCGTTGCGGCGCGTGGCTCCTCGGCCCATCTCGCGGCTGAATTGCTCCAGCGTGAACTGGGGCTGACGATGCAAGCCGTGCCCTACCGCGGAGGTGCGCCGGCGGCGGTTGCAGTCGCGTCCGGCGAGGTCCCCCTGGCGTTGACGGACACCGCGGCGATCCTGCCGATGATCAGCAGCGGCCAGGTTGTCGCCTTGGGCGTGGCCGAGCCTGTGCGCTCGCCGTCCATGCCGAATATTCCGACGCTACGCGAGGCCGGTGTTCCCAACTTCGGCGCCATGTCGTGGCTTGCGCTGTTCGCACCACGCGGCACGCCGGACGACCGCATCGCCAGGCTCAATGCCGAGATCGCCAAGATCGCGGCGATGCCGGAAGCGCGAAAGGTCCTGTTCGCCGCGGGTCTCGATCCTGCCCCCAACAGTCCGACCGAGATG
>DASSJW010000817.1:0-2574 GCA_035690995.1 Xanthobacteraceae bacterium | reverse complement strand
GCTGGCCGCGCGCGCGGAGAACATGCCCAAGGACAATATCGACCGCGCGATCAAGAAGGCCATCGGCGGCGATGCCGAGAACTACGACGAAATCCGTTACGAGGGCTATGGGCCCGGCGGCGTGGCCGTCGTGGTCGAGGTCCTGACCGACAACCGCAACCGCACCGCGGGCGAGGTGCGCGCGGCCTTCACCAAGTCAGGCGGCAATCTCGCCGAGACCGGCGCGGTTTCCTTCATGTTCGATCATGTCGGCGTGGTGGAGTACGACGCCGGTGTTGCCAGCGCGGATGCCGTGCTGGAGGCCGCGATCGAGGCAGGTGCCGAGGACGTGGTGTCGAGCGAGAGCGGCCATGAAATCTATACCACGCAGGATTCGCTGCGCGACGTGGCCAAGGCCCTCGAGGCGAAATTCGGCGAGTCGCGCAAGGCGGCCCTGGTATGGAAGCCGCAGAACACCGTGCCGGTGAACGACGAGCAGGGCGAGAAGCTGTTCAAGCTGATCGAGACGCTCAACGAGCACGACGATGTGCAGAACGTCTATGCCAATTTCGAGGTCTCCGACGCGCTGATGCAGAAGCTGAGCGCGTAGGATCGCGTTCAGGCGGGCAAGCCCCATCCGGCGCTGCGAGCGCCCCCCTCCATCCGGCAACTTTGTGACTCTGGTGCGGGTCTGTGGGATTTGACGTCTCCAACCGGGACTTCAGGCCCACCGCACTAGAGCATGATCCCGAAAAGTGGATACCGGTTTTCGGAAAAGATCATGCTCCAACAATAGGCTAGAGCGGGATGACGATTCGAAGAAAAGTCATCCCGCTCTAGGCTGTGGCCGCCGCCGGGGTTATGAACGGACGATCATGCGTCGCCCGATTCGCATCCTTGGCATCGATCCCGGGCTCCGCCGCACCGGCTGGGGCGTGGTGGCGATCGAGGGCAACCGCCTGAGTTTCGTTGCCTGCGGCTCGCTCGCGAGCGACGAGCGCACCGACCTCGCCATCCGGCTCCTGGCCATCCACGACGGCTTGCGGCGCGTGGTTGCCGAGCATGCACCCGACGAAGCCGCCGTCGAGGCGACCTTTGTCAACAAGGACGCCACCGCCACCCTCAAGCTCGGGCAGGCGCGCGGCATCGCGATGCTGGTGCCGGCCATTGCCGGGCTGCGGGTCGCCGAATACGCCCCCAACCTGGTGAAGAAGACCATCGTGGGCGCCGGTCACTGCGAGAAGGCGCAGATCCGCATGATGATCGGCGTGCTGCTGCCGAAGGCGGATCCGGCGTCCGACGATGCCGCCGATGCCCTGGCGATCGCGGTGTGCCACGCCCATCATCGCCAGAGCGCGGTGCTGAAGGTGGCGGCGCCTTGATCGCGTCGGATGGCCTTGGAAGCGCCCGTTTCGGCAGCGGCTGTCGCCGGCGGTTTTGAATGACTAGATTGCGGCCCTGTCTTGGTTCGAGGATGTGTGATGGATGTTGCCGCGCTTGTTCTGTTCGCCAGCACGCTGCTTGTGGCTGCCGCATCGCCGGGCCCCGGCATCGCCGCGCTGGTCGCGCAGGTGTTAGGCAAGGGCTCCCATCGGGCGGGCGCGTTCGCCGCCGGCCTCATCCTCGGCGATCTGGTATGGCTCGCCGTGGCGATCCTTGGCCTTGCTGCCGTGGCGCAGACCTTCCACGAGGTCTTTCTCGTCATCAAATATGCCGGGGCCGGCTATCTCATCTATCTTGCCTACCGGATGTGGACGGCGCCGGCCGCGCCGCGCGATGTGACCGGCGATCGGCGCCGCGACGGCTTCGTGCGCCTGTTCTTTGCCGGTCTCGCCGTCACGTTGGGGAATCCGAAGGTGGTGGCGTTCTATCTCGCCTTGCTGCCGAATCTCATTGACCTTCCGCGCGTCGGCCTGTTCGGCTACGTCGAACTCGCCGGCATCAGCGTCGTCGTCCTGACAGTCGTGTTCGGCGCCTACGCCATCGCGGCGGCGCGTGCCCGCACGCTGTTTCGCAGCGCCCGGGCCATGCGTCTGTTCAACCGCGCCGGCGGCGCCATGATGGCGGGAGCGGCCGTGGCGGTGGCGACCAAATAGGCCAAGCAGGCTCAGGCATGATCGGCAAGCTCAAGGGCATCATCGACAGCTACGGCGAAGATTTCATCGTCCTCGACGTCAACGGCGTCGGCTATCTGGTGCACTGCTCCATGCGCACGCTGCAGGAATTGCCCGGCGCCGGCCAGCCCGCGACCCTGTCGATCGAAACGCATGTACGCGAAGATCAGATCAGGCTGTTCGGGTTCCTCTCCGATGTCGAGCGCGAATGGTTCCGCCTGCTCCAGACCGTGCAAGGGGTGGGAGCGAAGGTCGCGCTTTCCGTGCTCAGCACGCTCAAGCCGGGCGATCTCGCCTCCGCCATCGCGCTCCGCGACAAGGCCATGGTCGCGCGCACGCCCGGCGTGGGGCCGAAGGTCGCCGAGCGCATCGTCACCGAGCTGAAGGACAAAGCCCCGGCCTATGCCGATGTCGATCCCGCGGTGATCCGGCTCTCCGGCGCGGTCGAAGACAAGCGCGCGCCGCAGCCCGTCGCGGACGC
>DASSJW010000816.1:0-2053 GCA_035690995.1 Xanthobacteraceae bacterium | reverse complement strand
CCAGACGACGCATCAGCGCGAGTTCGCCTGCATCGTCGAGCCGCTCGAGCGGGGCGCCGATGAGCGCCGCCGCCCGCGCGGTCGCTTCGCTTGGCAGGCCCGGAACGACATCGCGCGCGTTGCGGAACACGGATCGCCCGCGGGCGTGACCGTACTGGACATAGAAGACTGGGTTGTCGCGCGACTGCTCGATCACTTTGGCAAGGTCGAAATCGAGCACCGCGTCGTTCTTGCGGTACAGCATCATGAACCGCACCGCGTCCTTGCCGACTTCGTCAACGACCTCACGTAGCGTCACGAACTCCCCCGCCCGCTTGGACATTTTGACTGGCTCGCCACCGCGCAGGAGCTTGACCAGCTGCACGATCTTGACATCGAGTTCGGCCACGGCAGCGTTCGTGATGGCCTGCACCGCTTTCACGGCCGCCTGCACGCGCTTGATGTAGCCGCCGTGGTCGGCTCCCCACACGTCGATCAGGGTCGCGAAACCGCGATCCACCTTGCTCTTGTGGTAGGCGATGTCGGACGCAAAATACGTATAAGTGCCGTCCGATTTCATCAGCGGCCGGTCGACGTCGTCGCCGAAGTCAGTCGCCCGAAACAACGTCTGCTCGCGATCCTCCCAATCCTCCACCGGAGCGCCCTTGGGCGGCGGCAAACGCCCCTCGTAGACATACCCGGCTCGCCGTAGTGCAGCGATGGTCGCGCCCACCTCGTCGCGCGGACCTGCGATCAGCGAACGCTCGGAGAAAAAGACATCCTGCACGACGTTGAGCGACTTCAGGTCGTCGCGAATTCCCGCCATCATCATCTCGATGGCGCGGTCGCGGACGATCGGCAACCATTCCGCTTCCGGCTTGTCCTTGAGCGTGGGTCCATACTGGGCCGCCAGCTTCGCCCCGACCGGTTTGAGGTAGTCGCCGGGATAGAGCCCCTCCGGGATTGCGCCGATGTCCTCGCCCAGCGCTTCGCGGTAGCGCAGGAACGCCGAGCGTGCGAGGGCGTCGACCTGTGCGCCCGCATCGTTGACATAGTATTCCCGCGTAACGTTGTAGCCGCTGAAGGCCAGCAGATTGGCGAGCGCATCACCGAACACCGCGCCGCGGCAGTGGCCGACATGCATGGGGCCGGTCGGGTTGGCGGAGACGTATTCGACGTTGACGGCGCTGCCCTGCCCCATCTCGCTGCGACCATAATCCGTGCCGGCCGAAAGAACCGCGCGCAAGGCGCCGATCCAGGCCGAAGGTTCGAGCGTCAGATTGATGAACCCGGGTCCCGCGACCTCGGCCTGCGCCACCAGACCGTCGGCTCGAAGTTTTGCGGCGATCGCTTCCGCCAGTTCGCGCGGCTTCTTGCCGGCGTCCTTCGCCAGGACCATCGCCGCGTTGGTGGCCATGTCGCCATGAGCGGCCTCGCGCGGAGGCTCGACCACGATGCGCGATTGATCGATCGCGGCCGGCAGCACGCCGTCCGCAATGAGCGCGTTGTTGGCCGCGCGAACCTTGTCCAGCACCGCAGCAAAGATGTTCTGGTTGCTCATGGTCGGGCTTGCGTTAAGCCGCGCCGCCTAACGCAAATCCGGGGTCGAGTCAAAAAGCCGCCCGTGCTCGCCGAGCGCGTACCGGTCCGTCATGCCGGCGATGAAGTCGGCGGTTCGGCGCAGGCGGCCGGCTTCGTCCCCAGCCTCCACGATCTGCGCCCATTCCGCCGGCATCTCCTCGGGCCTTTCGATGTAGCGGGCGAACAACGCGCAAACCACGCGCTCTGCATCGCTCATGATGCGCATGACCCGGCTGTGGCGATACATGCGGGGGTAGAGAAAGCCCTTGATGGCACGATCGGCCGCGGCCATCGCGGGGGAGAACCCCACCGCCTGGCGATCGGCGTAACGCACCTCGTCGGCCGAGCGCGCTGCCAAGGTCTGCAAGCGGCCGTTGGTCTCGGCAATGACATCCTCGATCATGCGGGTGATGAGTCGGCGTCCCAACTCGTGCACCAAACGACTGGGCTCGAGTTGCGGATGCTCTGTATGGATGCTCGCGAGGAGATCGGA
>DASSJW010000815.1:0-4938 GCA_035690995.1 Xanthobacteraceae bacterium | reverse complement strand
TGGTGTTTGGCGTCGCCGGTCCGGCGCTTTGGACGCCAGGATTGCCCGGCGCCGTCGCACCCGGGCTGCCGCCCGCGCCACCGGTCTGTGCGAGTGCGGCGGTGGCGATCAGCGCTGCCGACAGCATCGCGAGAAGCACGGCTCGAACTTCTGGCGGTCACCGGCCGAAGCGTGCGACGTGGCCGACGTCATCAGCGATGCAGGAACTCAGGTCCTGGGATCGGCGTTTGTTCCTTGCAGGAACATTGTCGTCACACCGTCATGCGTAATACCTCGGCGGGATTTTTTGGTCATCGCTCACGCGAGCTTCAGTACGTCATGCCGGCCGGGTGGCGGTACGTGCGCGGGGAGACCAAGATCCGTTGTCATGCGCCGGGGAGGGGCGTGTGATGGCATGGTGGCGCGAAGGTCACTCCTGTCCCGCGCCGTTTGGCGGGGCTGACGCGCTCGCGGGATCGGGAATGACGAACCGCGGCGGAGGCGATTCCACCGCGGCCGCGATATCTCGCCCAGCTCTCGTCACCGGCTTGACTGGTTCGCTGGCGCTCTTGCCGTTGGCGTGGGTGCAAGGGTCGGTGACGCGTCGTCGCGTACCGCGACTGCCCGCCGCCGCTGCACCGCATGCGGGAGCGGTGCCGGGTGTCGGCAAGCCGATCCGCGTTGTTGGCATCGGCGAATCTTCGGTTTCGGGCGTAGGTCTTTGTCGTGGCGACGAAACGGTCACTGCGGTGACGGCGCGGGCGCTTGCCCGTCAGACCGGCCGCCCCGCGGCTTGGCGGGCTTGCGGGCTCTCCGGAGCTACCGTCCGGGACGCATTGCAGCGGCTGTTGCCGCGCGTCGCGCCCGAACCCGCGGATCTTCTGATCGTTGCGTTTGGCGTCAACGACGCCACCAGCTACCGTTCGCCGGCGGCCTTCGCCGACGATCTAGCGGAGCTCGTGACCGCTGCGCGCCAACGCGTCGGCGACGCGGCGGTGATCATCGGAGGCGTCGCGCCCCTCGTATCCTTTCCCGCGCTGCCCTGGCCGCTGCGCAACATCCTCGGTTGGCGCTCGACCGCGCTGCAGGCGGCGGCCGATCGGCTCGCGGGACGGCTGCCGCGGCTTGCTGTGGAGCGTTTTTCAGCGCCCTTGACCCCAGACCTGTTCGCGCGCGACGGGTTCCATCCAAATGCTCAGGCGCACTCCGTCTGGGGTGAGAAAATCGCTGCCTTGGCGCTGCCCCTTGTTGCCTGAAGGCGGAAATCCCCGGGGGCCGATGGAGGGAGGAGCCTCCACTTCTCCAGGCGTCAAAGCGGTATTCGGCTGCGGTCCCGCCTGGCTTCTCTCGGTCAAAGCCGAGGGCCATCGGCCGCGTGCCGCGTAACTCAAAGCACTCAGTTGAGGTGCTGCAGGAGCCTGGTCAAACGCGCTGCGGGACAATGGGGTGCGGGGGTATTGGAACTGGCCGTCAAACGAACTAGTGTGTTGCGGCTAGAATTCATCAGGAGACCATAATGGCTACGGGCACTGTGAAGTGGTTCAATCCGACCAAAGGCTACGGGTTCATTCAGCCACAAGGTGGTGGCGGTAAAGATGTGTTCGTGCACATCAGTGCAGTCGAACGCGCCGGCTTGAGTTCGCTCAACGAAGGACAAGTCGTTGAATACGAAATTGAGAGCAGCCGCGGCAAGGAATCGGCGATAAATCTCAAAGTGAAATAAGAGCAGGCTTGTCGCGGCCCGGCTCGTCCTGGGGGTTCCTGCGAGCACGGCATGAGCTGGACCGCGCACTATTTTGATCGTCGATTGAACAGCGATGGTGTCAGTCGCGCATTTGCATCCAAAGAAGATGCCCTCGTCGCCGCCTGCGATCTGATGCGGCGAAACTGCATCGTCAATTTCGTGCAAGGTCCAGACGACGAAAAGATCGATGCCGCCGCGATCGCCGCGTGGTGCAAGCGTCGTCCGAAACGCAAAGACCAGCCCGCAGCATAGGCCAACGAGCGCCCTGGACGCGGTTTGCCGCGCGCGCCCAGTCGATGGGGGCCTCGCGTCTAGTATTTGGCGCTCTTATACTCGTTATGAGTATAAATGACCGCTGACGCATCAAACATCGGCGCCACGCCAAGCGGGCTTCGCGCCGCCGATGGTGCTGTCGCGGCCGTCCGCTCAAGTCGGGCGTGGGGCTGCATCGTCGGCGTGGCCCGCCTGTGCGCTGGGAAGCGATCATGCGCCGGGCATGCCAGCAGGTGCTTCCGCTGCCGCTGCCACTTAGCCAGGGGGATGAGGGGAGCGCTGAGACAGGTTAACCGGTCGCTGTTCACGCTTGCGCGATTGGCAGTTTGCGGCTTGAAAGCATCGGATGGATCGTTTGCCAACCCAAGACATTGACAGTACTTGTTCCGAGGAATCCTCTCCTTGAACCGCCCACATTTCGGGCGGAACCGGAGGCCCGACGCCTGGGCCGGGGCAGAGGCGGATCACAAGACGTGGGCTTAGCGCCGGTCCGCGCCAGAAAGGATGGCCATGGCGGATAACGCGGACTCGAATGACGAGCGGCCGTGTCTGCATTGTCTGATCGGCGACTTGATCGATGAATTCTACGCAGAGTACGGCTCGTCGACCGGCGAGAAAGACACCGTGGACTTGGACGAAATCATTACAGCGTTGGCCAAGACCGTCGCGGAGATGACGTTCGGGTCGGATGCCGCCGTGCGCCAACGTATTCTGGAGGACTTGGTCCGCGAGATTTCGCAGTTCGAGGCCGAGTACGCGAGCGCCCCCGGCTCGGATATGCGTCACTGACAGCGGCTGGCGACGGCGACCGTGTCTTCATGGCCGTCGAGGCTGACGTCCGGCCTCGGTAGCCCCGCCGGCCTTCATGAGACCGCGACGGCCGAATCATAGAAAGGCCCCGCCGGCGGCGCCGACGGGGCAAATCTCTCGCGAGAACGTCCGGTCCAGTGTTATATCGCGAGCTTCAAATCCTTGGCCGGCCGGAATGCCACCTTCTTGCTCGCTTTGATCTTGATGGCCTCTCCGGTCGCCGGATTGCGGCCCATGCGGGCTGCGCGCGAGCGGACCTGCAAGATGCCAAAGCCCGAAATCCGGACCCGCTCGCCTTTCTTGAGATGCTTGGTGATCAGACTCACAAGATCGCCGAGGATGGCCTCCCCCGCGCGCTTGGTGAGTTGATGATCCTTGGCCAACCTTGCCGCCAGATGCTTGAGCGTAACGGGGCTTGCCTTGGCAGCAGCCGTTGGTGCTTTCGCTTTGCCTGTGCGCGAAACCGCCATGATGGATTGCCCTCCTCGGAGGCGCGAAAATGCGCGGCCGTAAGAGATATGATTCGAGCCCTTAAGGAAAGCGGTGTTTCCGCAGCGACAAGGCAAAATGAGTGTTTGTCGCCGGGGCGCGGTTCGCCGGAACGCCAGGTTTTCCGGGCCTGCGCGGCATCGCGGGACATTGTGGAATCGATCCGGGAACGAAGCGGAATCGCAACGGGAACGTCGTTCTCGTCCGCGGCCGCCTTCTCGGATTGAGGGGGCTCAGGCCCCCTCGCCGTGCCGCAAGGCGGTTGCGGTCACGCATCACGGTACCGGTTGATCCACTGTCCGCCGGGCATAGAACCGTTCGACCAGGGACAGTGCGGCGTTCGCCAGTCCCGCGATCAGCAGCGCGAGCAGGATGCCGAGATAGACCTGGCCGGTGTTGAACAGCGCGCGGTGGTAGGAGATCCAAAATCCGATGCCGTCGGTTGAGCCGAGCATCTCGCTGAGCACCACCCCGATCACGATGAGAGCGGTGCCGAGCCGCAGCCCCGAGACGATCGCCGGCAGCGCCAACGGGGCCATGACCTGAAACATGATCTGGCGCCGGTTGGCGCCCATGGCGGCGGCCATGGTGGCGTAGCCGCGATTGATCTCGCGCACCCCAATCATCGTGTTGAGCGCGATTGGAAAAATGCCGGACACGACCCCGAACACCACCTTTGAAGCGGGTCCGAGCCCGAGCCAGGCGATGAGGACCGGATAGAGCACGACCAGGGGCACGGCGATGAGGGCGGAAAGCACGGGCGCGGAAATGCGCGCGAGCACCGGCAACGATCCCGCCACCACGCCGAACGCGATTCCCAAGGTCCATGCGATCAGGATCGCCACGGCGATCTCGAACACCGTGATGCGGAAGGCGAGCAAGAAGGTCCAGCCATCCTTGATGGCCGCGCTGACGATGAGGCTGGGCGAAGCGAAGATGATGGGACTCAGGAGCCCGACGCGGAAGGCGGCTTCCCAGATCGCCAGGAACAGCGCAAGCATCGCCAGCCGCATCAGCCGTCGGCGCAGGCCGCTCATGTGCGCACCTCCGCGATGAGGTCCCAGATGTCGTTGCGCAGCCTTCCGAAGGCCTCGCTGCCGATCATGTCGATGGTGCGGGGGCGCGGCAGCGGCACCGTGATCCGCTCGATGATGCGGCCCGGGCGAGTGCCCATCACGAACACCGTGTCGGCGAGGTAGATCGCCTCGGTCAGGCCGTGGGTCACGAACACGACGGTGCCGCCGCTCTTCTCCCAGATTTGCAACAGCTCGCTGCCCATGCGCGTGCGGGTCTGCTCGTCGAGCGCGGCGAACGGCTCGTCCATGAGCAGCACCCGCGGCTCCTGCACCAAACAGCGCGCGATCGCGACGCGCTGGCGCATCCCGCCGGACAGTTCGTCGGGATAGCGGTGGGCAAAGCTCGCAAGCCCGACGAGATCGATGAGCGGCAGAGCGCGCTTCCTGCGCTCCGCCGCGGAGACTTTGCGCAGCGCCAGCGGAAACTCGACATTCTCGACGGCGGTCTTCCACGGCAGCAGCCATGCGTCCTGGAACATGACGCCGATGGTGTCCGGGGACGGGCCTGTCACCGGCCGTCCATTGATCAGCACGCGGCCGGTCGAGGCCGGCACCAGCCCGGCCAGG
>DASSJW010000814.1:0-6487 GCA_035690995.1 Xanthobacteraceae bacterium | reverse complement strand
GCGTCGCTGCTTGAATGAGCGCGCGCAACCGTGCCGGTGTCACCGGCAACTCCCGGATGCGCACCTTGAGCGGACGCAACGCGTCTTCGATCGCCGAGACGATGGCGGCCGGCGCGCCGATAGCGCCGCTTTCGGCCGCGCCCTTGACGCCGAGCGGATTCAACGGCGTGGGCGATTCCATGTGGTGAATTTCGATCGGCGGCACGACATCGACGGTCGGCAGCAGATAATCCGCGAAAGTGACGGTGAGCGGCTGTCCTCCGGAATCGTAACGCATCCATTCCAGCAGGGTCGCGCCGATACCGTGCACCACGGCGCCATGCACCTGCCCCTCCACCATCATGGGATTGATCATGTGGCCGCAGTCGTGGACGATCACGTAACGCGTGAGCCGCACGGCGCCGGTCTCGCCGTCGACCTCCGCCTCGACCACGTGGGCGCCGTTGGTATAGGTCAGCGCCGGCGGCTGGAAATCGGCGGCGGCCGCCAGCCCCGGCGCGATATTGCCGGGCAACGCAAATCCGGGCACGCCGCTGAGCGCATGCGCGACTTCCGCCAGCGTGCGCTTCATTTGCGGAACGCCTTTGACGCGTACCTCGCCGTCGATCAGCTCGAGGTCGTCGGCCGCGACCTCCAGCATGGTCGCGACCGCCTGGCGCGCCTTGTCGGCGACCCTCAGCGCGGCCAGGTGCACCGCGTTGCCGGCGGTCACCGCCTGGCGGCTGGCATAGGCGCCAAGCCCGAGCGGACTGGCCGCGGTGTCGCCGTCGGTGACCTGGATCTGATGCGGGGCGAGGCCGAGCACGCCGGCGGCGAGCTGCGCCAGCATGGTTCGTGTTCCTTGGCCCTGCGCGGCCGCACCGGTTGTGACGAATATCTTTCCCGAAGGTCCGATGCGGATCGCGGCGCTCTCGAACGGGCCGCGTCCGGTCCCCTCGACGTAGTTGCCGAGGCCGATGCCAAGCCAGCGCCCCTCCCTGCGCGCGGCCTCGCGGCGAGCGGGGAAGTCCGTCCATCCGGCCGCGGCCAGTGCGCGGCGCTGGCATTCGGGATAATCGCCGCTGTCGTAAGTCATCGGCAGGCCGTCGCGCGTCCGGACCGGCGTGACATACGGCATCTGCTGCGGCGAAATCAGATTGCGGCGGCGGACCTCGTCGCGGCCGAGGCCGAGGTCGTCGGCGATGCGATCGAGCATCCGCTCCATCACGAAGGTGCCCTGGGTGCGGCCGGCGCCGCGGGTCGAGGTCGCCGCCACCAGGTTGGTGAGGCAGAGCGAGACCTCGAGCCGGTACGCCGGCAGGACATAGGGGCCGATGAGATTGGTGGCGGAATTCTGCGGCAGCGAAAGTCCGGAGGGCGTGGCGGCGCCGTGGTCGTGGCGGAGATGGCCGCGGATCGCGAGCAGCTTGCCCTCGCGGTCGACCGCCGCTTCGATCTCCCAATCCTGCTCGCGCTCGTGATTGGTGGCGGTGAAACACTCGCGGCGGTCCTCGACCCATTTGATCGGACAGCCCAGCGCGAGCGCTGCCGCCGGGATTGCCAGCTCCTCGGGATAGAACGGATTCTTGGGCCCGAAGCCGCCGCCGACATCGGGCGCGAGCACCCGGATCCGGTCTTCCGACAGTCCCAACGCTTCGACCAAGACCCGCTTGGTCTTGTGCGGCATCTGCGTGCTGTCCCAGACCGTCAGCAACGCGTCGGTCGCATCGTAGCGCGCGAGGACTGCGCGCCCCTCGATCGAGTGGCCGCCGCCCTTGTGAATACGAAAGTGTTCGGACATGCGATGCGCCGCGCCGGCGAAGGCGCGCTCGACCTCGCCGTATTCCACCACCCAATGGGCCACCAGGTTGTCAGGACAGTCGAGCCGCGCCTTGGGCGCGTCGCGCTCAAGCCCGGCGCACGGATCGAGCACGGCGGGGAGGGGGCTGAGGTCGAGTTCGACCAGCGCGGCGGCGTCCTCGGCTTGGTGCCTGCTGTCGGCCACGACCAGCGCGATCGGCTCGCCGACGTAACACACCTCCTGCCGCGCCAGGACGCATGGGTCGGCGTGAAACCGCAGCGCCGGGACAGGCAGGGCGAGCGGAATGCGGTCGCAGGTGAGCAGGGGCCGCAGATCGGCATAGGTCAGGACCGCCCGGATGCCGGGCAAGGCGCGCGCCCGGTCGGCATCCACGCGTTGCAGCAGACCATGGGCGACGGGGCTGCGGACGAAGGCTGCGTGCAGCAGGTGCGGCAGATCGATATCGTCGACGAACCGTCCCGCCCCGCGCAACAGCTTTGCATCTTCCAGGCGAAGGACCGATCGGCCCATCAGCGCGGAGGCCGGCTCACTCTGCATTGTCGCGCTTGCTGAAGGACAACAAACCGGTCCGCATATTATTGCTGCGTCTGGATCCCGCTCGCTCGCACGAGGGGCGCCCAGCGGGCGATTTCTTCGTTGAGGTAGCGTGCGGCCTGCTCGGGTCCCAGGCCGAGCATCGGCTCGAAGCCCGACTCGGTGAGCCGTTGCTGAAACTCGCTATCGCTCCACCTGGCTTGGGTCACCTGGTTGACCTTGTCGAGCGCCGCCTTCGGCGTTCCCGCCGCCGCGAACACGCCGAAGAAGGTCTGCGACACGAAATGCGGAAGCCCCGCTTCGGCGGCCGTGGGGATATCGGGCACAGCTTCGAGCCGCGCCGGTGCATTGACTGCGAGGATGCGGATTTTCCCGCTGCGATGCAGGGCGACCACTTGCGCGGTGATGTTCACAAATCCGACGGCGATCTGTCCGCTCAGGAGGTCGTTCATCGCCGGCGCCATGCCTTTGTAGGGGATATGAACGATGTCGAGCCCGCCGGCCATCTGCTTGAACATCTCGACGGTGATGTGCGTGATCGCGCCGGTCCCGCCCGAGCCGTAGGAGAGCTTGCCCGGATTGGCCTTGATGTACTGGATCAGCTCTTGCACGGTCTTGGCCGGCACCGATGGATTGACGGTGATCGACGTCGACGTGGCGGCGAAGATCGACGCCGGCACGAGATCCCTGGCGGCGTCGTAGACGCGATTGCCCAGCCCTTCCCGCAGCACCAAGTTGCTCGTGCTCCCCAACAGGAAGGTGTAGCCGTCGGGCTGCGACTGGGCGACGGCATTGATCGCGATGGAGGCGCCGCCCCCGCTGCGATTTTCGACGACGATCGAGCCGAGCGACGACTTGACCCGGTCGGCCCAGATGCGTGCGATGACGTCGTGCACCCCGCCCGCCGAAGACGGAACGATGAGGCGGATCGGGCGGCTTGGATAGTTCTGCAGCGTCTCCTGGGCCGACGCCGCGCTCCATATCAAGGCGGCCGCGGCAGCCACGCTCATTCCGACTACATCGCGCCGTCGCATGTTTTTCTCCGGCCTGGGCGCGGGCGGTGCGCGGCCGCGATGCACGAGCTATTCCGCGGCAATGGCGTAATGCGCCGGTTTATCCAGTTGGGGCAGGCCGAATACGAGCATCTCGGTCGGCGCCTCGGCAGCGAATGCGGCCTCTTCCTCCTGTCCGCAGGACACCGTGGTGTAGCGGCGATAGGCTTGGCCGCCGACCTGACCGTCGCCGGTGAGTATGAAATAGATCTTTCGTCCGCTCGCACGAATCCTGGCCTGTGGCGCCAGCCGTAGAAAGCGCGCCTCGCAACGCCGCTCGGTGAAGACCCCCATCAGCTTTTCGCATACACCCGGCGCGCCTTCGAGCGGCACCCACTCGAAATGCTCGGGGCTCATCATGATGGGATCGTGATAGCGCTGCGCGGGATAATTCATCGGCCGCTTGTTCACGTGCTCCCATACCGCCTGATAGCCGTCGAGGTTGCGCTTGCCCTCCTCGCCTTCGTTGCGGCGGAAGACGCCTTTCTCGAACGTGCCGTGCGCCTTGAGCTCGGCGGTGCCGGCTTCCATCTGCTCCTGGGTCATGTAACCGCTGCCGCTCGCACCGCCGAATTGCAGCACCAGCGTCAGCGAGCTCACGCTCGAGCTTTGCGGTCCGTATGGCGTGCCTTCCGGAAAGTATCCGATAACGCCCGGCGTCATCTTTCCATTGCGGTCGAAGTCGAACTCGCCTTCGAGCTGATAGCGAAACTGATCGAAGTTGTGCCGGTGCCGCGGGGAGAAGAAATCATCGGTGGTGCGGACCATTTCGAGGATGAAATTGCCCGGGGTGCCCGGCTCCCCCGCAGCCACGGTGCGATGGCGGAACATGCCCTGACGGTGCTGGTGGAGGCGGATCTTCTCCTCGACCTGATCTCCATGCACGATCCTCATGGCGTTCCCCCCGGTCTCTCGTTGGTCCGCAGGCGGCAACCTTGCGGGCGGCCGAAAGCCTAATGTACAAGGCTTGCACACACAACGTGCGATCAACG
The DNA here is from genome assembly GCA_035690995.1 of Xanthobacteraceae bacterium. Lineage (GTDB taxonomy): Bacteria > Pseudomonadota > Alphaproteobacteria > Rhizobiales > Xanthobacteraceae > VAZQ01. Next base: position 2,108 of record DASSJW010000814.1, on the reverse strand, counting down.
CACCGTCGACGGGAGGAAGCATGATGCGGTTCCGCGCCCTATTCGCGAGCGCCGCGATGGCCGCAAGCCTGGCCATGACGCCCGCTTTTGCCGCCAAGATCACGGTGAGCCAGTACGGACGCTTGGTGGCAACGTTGCCGTGGGCGGTGGCGCTCGAGAAGGGCATGTTCAAGCAGGCGGGCCTCGACATCGACGGCATCACGGCGGGCGCCGGCGGCGGGACGTCGTTGCGCAACATGCTGGCCGGCGAACTGCCTTATGCCGAGATTGCGACCTCGGCCGCGATCGCCGGCTCGCTTGCGGGTGTCGAGCTCAAGGCGATCGCGGCATCGTCGAACCATATCGGCGAGTTGACCTGGGCCGCCAGGCCCGACGCCGGCATCGCTTCGATCAAGGATCTCGTCGGCAAGAAAGTCGCCTATACCAGTCCCAAATCGATCACCGAGATGGTGATCCGCACCGCGCTCAAGCGGGAGGGACTGACCGGCAAGGTCGACATTCTTCCGCTCGGCGGTCTTGGACCGGCCTTGACCGCGCTGGCGCAGGGCGCGGTCGCGGCCGCACCGTTCAACGATCCGGCGCTGACCATCACCCCGGACAAGTACAAGGTGCTGTTCTACGGCCACCAATATTATCCAAGATTCACCTGGCAGGTTGCGGTGACGACCAAGGAATTCGCGGGCAAGAATTCGCAAACCCTGCGCAAGATCCTCGACGTCCACCGCAAGGCCGTCGAGTTCGTCTATGGCAACCGCGAGGAGACCGCGCGCATCTACGCCAAGGTGTGGGAGGTGAGCCTGGCGGAAGCGAACGCCATCCTGCCGAAATATTACGAATGGCAGCACTGGAGCCGCGGCGATTTCTCCAAAGAGGGATTGGCGGCCGTCACCGACGGCCTCATCTCCGTCGGCGAACTCAAGGAGCCGTTCGATTGGAACAGGCTGATCGACCAAAGCCTGCTCGATGAAGACCTGCGCCGCCCGCTGTGATGGCGAAAGCCGCGCTCATATCGAAGACCGCGGCACCGAAGCCGGTCTGCGCGCGCGGCCGACCTGATGCTCACTTGGCGCTGCGCGACGTCTCGCTGCGCGACGAATCGAAAAAGGCGCTGGGCGTCGCATGATCGTGGTGCGCACCCTTCAGGTTGCGCTCGTCGGCGCGGCCATCGCCATCCTCGAATTGCTCTGCCGCGCCGGGATCGTCGATCGCTTCACCATGATCCCGCCGTCGGAGATGCTGCTTGCGCTCGCTCGGGTGATCGGAACCGAAGCGTGGTTCTGGCCCGACGCCTCCTACACGCTGAGGAATCTCGCCGCGGCGATCGCGCTGTCGGTGACCGGCGGCTTTCTGATCGGGCTTGTCGTGCATGCGGTTCCGCGGCTGCGCCGCATGCTCGATCCGATCTTCACGTCCTACTATGCGGTGCCGACCTTCGTGCTGTACCCCTTGCTGATTGTCTTTTTCGGCATCGGGCCGGCGTCGCTCGTCGTCCTGGGCGCGTTGTTCGGCATCGTCGCGATGATCGTCGCCACGGTGACGGCGATTGATCGCATTCCGCGCGTGCTGCTGAAGGTTGCGCGCGTGTCGCGGCTGGGGCCGGTGCGTACCGCGCTGCTGATGAAACTGCCGGCCGCGTCGCCCCATCTGATGACGGGACTGCGGCTCGCGGTCGCCTACAGCGTGATCGGCGTCATCGCCGGAGAATTCATCCTCTCGACCGAGGGCATCGGCAGGCGCGTGGCGCTCGCGTACAACAATTTCGACAACCAAACCATGTATGCCCTGCTGGTCCTGATCCTTGCCTTCGTGATTGCCCTCAACGCGGCGCTCGGCGCGCTGGAACAGGCCCTGCACCGGCGCTGGTATCGGTCATGACGGCGCGCGCCCGGTTCCTGGATTACGTCCTGCTGGCCGGCGGCGTGTGGCTGACCTGGATGCTGTTGTTCCAGTGGGCCGGACCGGAGGCATTATCGCCGCCCGGAGCCACCATGCGCCGGGTGGGAGATTATCTCACCAGCGCGCAGTTCTGGCCGCACGCCGCCGCGACCGGAGTTGCGTTTGCCTATGCCTGCCTGATCGCGCTGGCCGGCGGGCTCGCGCTGGGATTC
>DASSJW010000813.1:0-5046 GCA_035690995.1 Xanthobacteraceae bacterium | reverse complement strand
TAACAAGCCCGAGAACCAAGACTAGATAACGATTTCGCGAGCAAGATTACAGCTTTGTCATAATTGGTTGAATCGCCTCTTCTGCCGCCGTTTACCGCTCACCTTGCGGCCGTGCGGGCGCGCCCCGAACGGGACGCGCCCAATGTTGTGCTTTCACTCAACCGACTTCGGTCGAATGGAGACGCCGCGTCGGCACCAGCGGCTCGGCCGCGCCCGCTTGGCGCCTGGACATGAGCTTGTTAAGTGCGCCGAGGTAAGCCTTGGCGGAGGCGACCAGCGTGTCCGGATCGGCGCCCTTCGCGGTGACCGACCTGCCGCTCTCGGCCAGCCGTACCGACACCTCGGCCTGCGCGTCTGTGCCCTGGGTGACCGCGTGCACCTGGTAGAGCTCCAGCACCGCCTCGTGCGGGATCAAGGCCTTGATGCAGTTGAAGGTCGCATCCACCGGTCCGTTGCCGGTCGACTGCACGGTGTGATGCCGGCCATCGATGTCGAGCGTCGCGGTGGCGGATTGCGGTCCCATGGTGCCTGCGATCACGGTGAGGCTGACCAGCTTCACGCGGTTCTGCGCATGCGCGATTTCCTCGTCGACCAGCGCCTCGAGATCCTCGTCGTAGATGTGCTTCTTCTTGTCGGCGAGCGCCTTGAAGCGAACGAAGGCATCCTCGAGCTGGTTGCCGGCGAGGCGATAGCCCATTTCCTCGAGCTTGTGCACGAAGGCATGGCGGCCGGAATGCTTGCCCATGACCAGCGATGTCTGCTTCACGCCGACGCTCTCGGGGGTCATGATTTCGTAGGTCTGGGTGTGCTTGAGCATGCCGTCCTGGTGGATGCCGGACTCGTGCGCGAACGCGTTGCGGCCGACGATCGCCTTGTTGTACTGCACCGGGAACGAGGTGGCGGCGGCCACCAGCTTCGATGCGCGTGTGAGCATCGTGCTGTCCACGTTGGTCCAGTAAGGCAGCACGTCGTTGCGCACCTTCATCGCCATGACCACCTCTTCGAGCGCCGCGTTGCCGGCACGCTCGCCTATGCCGTTGATGGTGCATTCGATCTGGCGGATGCCGGCACGCACGCCGGCGAGCGAGTTCGCCACCGCCATGCCGAGATCGTCGTGGCAATGCGCGGAGAACCGCGCCTTGTCGGCGTTGGGTACGCGCTCGCGCAGCATTTTGATGAGCGCGAAGTACTCCTCCGGCACGGTGTAGCCGACCGTGTCGGGGATGTTGATCGTGGTGGCGCCGGCATTGATCGCCGCTTCGACGCAGCGGCAGAGGAAGTCATGCTCGGTGCGGGTGCCGTCCTCGCTCGACCACTCCACGTCGTCGGTATAGTTGCGCGCACGCGTGACCTGCGCGATCACGAGTTCGTAGACCTCCTGCGGCTCCTTTTGCAGCTTGTACTTCATGTGCACCGGCGAGGTGGACAGGAAGGTGTGGATGCGGCTGCGCTTGGCAGGCTTGATCGCCTCGGCGCAACGGTCGATGTCCTTGAAGGCGGCGCGCGACAGTCCGCAGACGACCGCGTTCTTGGTGCGCTTGGCGATTTCATTCACCGCGGCGAAGTCGCCCTCCGAGGCGACCGGAAAACCGGCCTCGATGATGTCGACGCCCATCTGGTCGAGCAGCTCGGCGACTTCAAGCTTCTCCTCGTGGGTCATGGTGGCGCCCGGACACTGTTCGCCGTCGCGCAAGGTGGTGTCGAAGATGACGACGCGGTCCTTCTCGGACTTCGCTGGCGTGCTCATCACGTGATCCTTCTGGTCGTTGGCGCCCGCTGTCGGGCGACGGCGCGCTTCAGGCCTATGAGTTACCGGTCAGCCATCGGAAGCACGCCACTTGAAGAGGTGGAGCGCACTCGCAAACCGGTTCCCACTTTTGCTGAACGCGCTCTGGCTCCGTCCTTCGCTCCCCCTGAGTGCCCAGGCGCAAACGCCCAGCCGGCCCTCAGGGGTGGGTAAGGAGCAGCAGCCCGCCGAGAATCAGGGCAGCGCCGGGCCGGGGCTGAGCCCCCCGGGTCATCGCGCGAAAATCGCGGCGCGTCGGCATCACATTCGCCCTCGGCATGGCCCGCTGAAGCGCGGCACAATCGCAGCCGCGATCATCCTTAAATGGGACCGCGGCCCTTTTAGCGGAAGAGCGGCCCGCTTCGCAAGATCGAAATCCTGTCCGGGCGGGCACCAGATCGCCGTGGGCCGTGTCGCCGACATCGCTCCAAGCCGTTGCCGCGCGGTTGCGCGCGGCAAGCCGCCGGCAAGGTCTCGCGTTCCGCACTCAGGGCAGCAATGCTGACCTTTCCGCCCCTGCCGACAACTCGGCGCCCTCGGTCGCGTAGCGCGCATAATAGAAATCCCGGATGCGCGCGACCCGCCCGCCGACCCACTCCAGCAGCACAAAATAAGCCGGCGCCCGCGGCGAGCCATCCGGTCCATGCACGAGCACCGCCGGCCGCCCCTCCACCAGGCCGGCAGCAAAATGCCAATCCTTGAGCTTGGCATAGTTGTGAAAGTACCTGCCCACTTCGCTGCGGCCATTCATGCGCGTCCGGGCGACGAGCTCGAGGCGCACCTCGTCAGCCAGCATGTCGCGTATGGCGTCGAAATCGCGCGCGTTGAACCGCTCGACATAGGCGGCGAGAAGCGAACGCTGGGGTTCGGCCAGAATGGGCAACGGCCGGTCGTCAGGCTCCTGCGCCAGCACGCGCAGGCGGGCGCGACCGCGATGCAGCGCGGCTTTGACCGCCGGTATGCTGCTGCCGATGACGTCGCCGATCTCCTCGAGGGAATAGCCGAGTACGTCCATGAGGATGACGCTGCTGCGCTGCGCCGCCGGCAGACGCATGAATGTGTGCAGGCTGGCGGCGGCGATCTGTTCATCCCGGGCGGGCGTCGCTGGATCGACGATCATGTCCGGATCCTGGTCGCTGTGCGCCGCCTCCTGCCGTGCGCGGCGGCGCAGGAAGTCCAGCGCGGCATTGTGCGCGATGCGAAACACCCACGCTTCCGGATGAGCGATCGATCCCGCTTGAGGAAGGGCCTCGATCGCCTTTATCAGGGCTTCCTGGACCACATCTTCGCCGTCGACCACCGAGCCGGTCATGCGGGCGCAGTAGCGATGCAGCTTCGGCCGCAGGTCACCGAGCAGCCGATCCAAGTCCGCGCGCGCTTCGGTCGTACCGGCGACTAATGCGTTCATGCGTCCCTCTGATTTCGTGACGATCACATCGTCCTATCCCGCCTCTGCGATTTTCGCATGGTCTCCCAGCATCCGATAGTTGCCGACGATGGTCGCCTCGCCCGCCGTCGGCAGCTCGGCGCAACGCTCATTGATGCCGCTGCGGAAGGACCGAAAAGCCTCCAGTCCCGCGATTGCACCATCCTGGGTCACGGCGGCGAAATGGACGAAGGTGCCGTCGGCAAGCCGCAAGGCCAGATAACGAACGCCCTCCGGCGCTTTGGCGTGCAGTTCCTGGAACACCCCTTCGATCAGCCGCTGGTTCTCCTCAATCCGTTCCGGCTTGGCCTTGTAGCGCACCACGGTCCGTTTCATCGGCCTCATCCTTTGGTCAGCGGATCAACCATCCGCGTCACCTAGACGTTTGGGCCCACCCAAAGGGTGCGGGCGATGAAAAATAATTTCAACGCATCCTTTCTCGGCCGCCCTTCGTCTCAGCGCCGTGGGAGCGACGCCGATGCGATCGCCCCACGCGTTTTGGCGGAGGCCGACGATGAAGGAAGCAACTGAAAAGGCGAAGGGCACGTGGGTTCTGGCACTCACGTCGGTGGCGTCGTTCATGGTGGCGCTCGACGCGCTGGTGGTCACGACCGCCCTGAACACCATGCGTGCGGACCTCGGTGCATCGATCGAGGCGCTGGAGTGGACGGTGAACGCGTACAATTTGAGTTTTGCGGTGCTGCTGCTGACCGGCGCCGCACTCGGCGACCGCTGGGGACGCCGGCGCATGTTTGCCGTCGGTCTTGGATTGTTCGTCGTGGCGTCGGCCGGGTGTGCGCTCGCAAGCAGCGTCGGATGGCTGATCGCGGCGCGCGCCGTTCAAGGGGCCGGCGGGGCGCTGGTGATGCCGCTGGCGATGGCGCTGTTGGGCGCGGCATTCCCGCGCGAGACACGGGGAAAGGCACTGGGGATCTTCAGCGGCGTCACCGGCCTCGCCCTCATCGCCGGACCCCTGGCCGGCGGCGCGATCGCCGAGGGCCTCGCCTGGCAGTGGATCTTCTGGATCAACGTTCCGCTCGGCGTCATCCTCGTCCCGCTCGTGCTCGGTCGCACCCGGGAGAGCTTCGGGGCGGGCACCGCGCTCGACATTCCGGGCCTCGCGCTGGTGACGGGCGCCGGCCTCGGTGTCGTGTGGGGGCTGATGCGCGGGAACAGTGCCGGCTGGACCAGCCGTGAGGTCACCGCGGCGCTGGTGTCCGGTCTCATACTGGCGATCGCCTTCGTCGCCTGGGAATTGCGCGCGCGGGCGCCGATGGTGCCCATGCGGTTCTTCCGTTCGCGCGCGTTCGCGTCAGGAATCGCGGCGAGCTTCCTCTTCTACGCCGCGCTCTATGCCGCCCTGTTCTTCCTGCCCCAGTTCCTGCAGGCCGCGCTGGGCTACGGCCCGTTCGACGCCGGGCTGCGGTTGCTGCCATGGACCGCGACGCTGTTCCTGGTCGCCCCGGTCGCCGGCACCCTGGTCAACCGGATCGGCGAGCGGCCGCTCATCGCCGGCGGATTGCTCCTGCAGGCCGCCGGCATGGCGTGGATCGGCCTCATCGCCGCGCCCACCGTCGCCTATGGCACGCTCGTGGCGCCGCTGATCGTCGCCGGTGCCGGCGTTTCGATGGCAATGCCTGCGGCGCAGAACGCGGTGTTGAGCTCGGTGGCGCCGAACGAGGTCGGCCAGGCCTCCGGCACCTTCAACATGCTCCGTTTTCTCGGCGGCGCATTTGGGATTGCGGTGCTCGGCGCCGTGTTCACCGGAGCGGGCGGCCTCGAGTCTCCCCACGCCTTCAGCGCCGGATTCACGGCGGTGATCGGCGTGGCAGCC
>DASSJW010000812.1:0-11816 GCA_035690995.1 Xanthobacteraceae bacterium | reverse complement strand
ATCGGCGCGACCGCGACGCGCATGGGACCGCCGACAAGATCAACCATTGGCAGGCCGGATGATCGGCCGGCAAGATCGAGGAGAGCGACTTCGATCGCGGAATGCGCGCCGGGGTTGCCGAGCAGGGCACGCCTAAGCTTGCGGCACAAGGCGGGACGCGTCCAGGCATCCTCGCCGACGAGCAGGGGACCGAGGTGCTCTCGCACCGCTGCCAGCAGGCTGCCGAGCGTGTCCCCGGTCATGGTGGGAGCGGAGGCGGCCTCGCCCCAGCCGACTGTGCCGTCCGCGCTCTCGATGCGCACCACGAGGTTGAGGGCCTGCCTTACCGTTACCCCTGCCATTGCCACGGGTTTGCTCAGTGGCAGTCCGAGCGGGATCGCATCGACACGACGAATGATCAGGGGCTCGCGCTCGCCGATGGATCGATAAACGTCGCTACGGGCTTCCATGCTGTGTCTCACCTGATCCCGCGCACGCGCGGCATGTGAATGAACTCCCAGGGCGACGGCATCGGCCCGACTGGAACCTCGATCAGCGTGGGGCCGTCGCGGCGCTTGAATGCGCGCCTGAGGGCCGCGCGCAGTTCAGCCGGGTTCCGCGCGCGCTCCGCCTCGGCGCCGAAGCTCTGGCCATAACGCACGAAGTCGGGGTTGGCGAGATCGTTTGCGATCAGTCGGTTACCATAATGCTCTTCCTGAATGCGCCGCACATTCCCGAATGCACCATCGTTGAAGACAACGACGGTCAAGGGAATGCGATGGCGGACGGCGGTGGCAAGCTCGTTCGAGGTGAAAAGAAAGCCACCGTCGCCCGAGATCGACAGCACCGGGATGTCCCCGCGCGCATGCTGCGCGCCCAGCGCCGTCGCGAAGCCCCAGCCGAGATTGTCCTGATAGCCAGGCGACAGAAACGTCCTCGGCTTGTGGACCGGAAGCAGCAGCCGTGCGGCAAAACCGATCTGGGTGACTTCGTCGACGAAGATACCGTCTTCCGGCAGTTCGGCGCGGATTGCCTCGAGAAATCCGATTTGAGGAGCAAGCTTGTCCAGCTTCCGGCGTATGTCGGCTTGCCGGCCTTCCATCTCCGCGCGGCGGGATGGACGGCGATGGCCGGACAGCCCCTCGATCAAGCGGCACAGGATCGGACGTGCGTCGCCGATAAGGGCGACCGCGGGCGCTGCGAAGCGTTCCGGCTCCTCGGGGTCGGCATCGACGCGGATGATGGCAAGGTTGGAGTCGATGCCCCACTGCGTGAAGCCGTAGAACAGCCGGGTGCCGACCGCGAGCACTACATCCGCCTCGCCCCACAATTCGCGGCCGAGCGGCAGGGTGACGCTGAGGGGATCGCGGCTGTCGAGCACGCCGCGGCCGCGCCGATAGGCAAGCACAGGTGCCTGCAATAGCCGCGACAACTCGGTCACCTCAGGCGACGCACCTTGCGCGCCCCCGCCCGCGACGATCAGCGGACGCTTGGCGGCGGCAAGGCGCCGGGACGCATCGCGGATCGCGTCCTCGTCCAAGCTCGGTTGCGGTAGCGCCAAAGGGGGCATACCCGCAGTCATCGGAAGGCTGCGACCCCACACGTCCATCGCGCATTCCAGCACCGCCGGGCCGGGGCGGCCCGTACGCATCGCGCGGATGGCTTCGGCGACGAGAGCCGCGGCTTCGCCCGGTTCGCGGATGCGTGCGCAGAAATCGACCAGCCGATCGATGATGCCGCGCTGGTCGCGAATTTCATGCAGGTGTCCGAGCCCGCGGCCGATGGCGGATTGAGAAATTTGCCCGATCAGCCCAAGCACCGGCGCGTTCATCCCGTAGGCGGTGAGCAGCGCGGCCGCCGAATTGAGCAGGCCGGGCCCGGGCACGACGGCATAGGCCTGAGGCTTGGCGGTCGCGAGGGCGGCGCCCAACGCCATATAGGCCGCGCCCTGCTCGTGCCGCGTGTGGATGGTGCGGATTTGGTCGCTCGCCCTGAACAGCGCGTCGAACAAGGGATCGTTATGGATGCCCGGCAGCGCGTAGATCGTGTCGATGCCGTGGACGATGAGCGCGCGCACGGTTGCTTCGGCCGTCGTCATCCGCGCGTGCGCAGGGGAAACCGATTCGTTGGGTTGCGTCATGAGGCTTGGACTTCAGAACAGGCGGCCGAGTGTGCAGATCGACAGGGCGCTGTCGAGGCCCCTTCCGACGGATCGTGCTGGCCAAGAAAGCGCGGTTTGCGCTCGCCGATTTAGTCCTGTGGATCGCCGCCGTCACGGCCGCCGAGATTGCGCGCAAGGAACCGCTCGACCGCCCGCATATAGGCCATCCGGTTCGCAGTGCGGTTGATGCCGTGTCCTTCGTCCGGGAACAGGAGATATTCCACGTCGTGATTGCGCGCGCGCAGCGCCGCGACGAGGCGATCGGATTGGTCGCGCCTGACACGGATGTCATTGGCGCCTTGCACGACCAGCAAGGGGACTCGGATGGCGTCCACATGATTGAGCGGGGAGCGCTCGGCAAGTAGGCCCCGCTCGTCCGGCTTGCGCGGGTCACCGTAGAATCGCGACCAGAAGCTCATATCGCCGACGCGCCAATACCGAGGCCAGTCCTCGATCAGGCTAACCATATCCGAGATCCCGACCCGATCGACGGCGGCAACGAAAACATCGGGTGTGAAAGCAGCGCCGGACAGCGCCGCGTAACCGCCGTAGCTTCCGCCCATGATCGCGACACGCTTCGGATCGGCGATGCCGCGTTCGACCGCCCAGCGCACGCCGTCGATGAGATCGTCGTGCATCTTGCGGCCAAACTCGCGCGTGCCGGCGAGCAGCAAATCGCGCCCATAACCGGTCGAGCCGCGATAATTGACCTGCAGTACGGCATAGCCGCGATTGGCAAGGAACTGCACCGTCGGGTCATAGCCCCAATGGTCCTGCGCCCAGGGACCGCCATGGACCAACAGCACCATCGGCCGTGGCCCGGTCGTCCCGAGCGGCACGGTGAGCAGGCCGTGCAGCGCGAGTCCATCGCGCGCGGGAAACGTCACGGGCTCCATCGGGGCCAATTGATCCCGATAGGCGCCAAGCGGGGACTGCGTGAGGACTTTCTTTTGCCCGGTGGAACGGTCGAGAAGATATATCGCACCGTCGCCGCGATCGGACTCGATGGCGAACGTGAGCCACCGGCGCTGGCGGTCCTCACTGAGGATGCGCAACGCGGTGCGCTCACGCGTCAGCAGAGAGGTGAGATCGGCTTGGAGGAACGCATCGTAGAAGCGCCAATCCTGGAAACCCGGCCAGGCCCACACGTAGCTCAACGCCCCGCTCTCAAGGACACGGCCGCCGTAGAGGTCGGCGATCGGATGCTCATAGAGAAGATCCTCACTGCCGTTGCGCAGGTCGATACGCACCAGCCCCACGCGATTTCGCCCGCGATTGGACAGCGCCCAGGCATAGCGCGGGTTCATGGGATACCCGAGGATACGTAGGTGATCTCCGTAGGCGCCACGCATCGTCTCGCGCCAGCCGCCAACGCCGTCGGGAACCTCGGCGACCCAGCCGGCGTCCGCAAGGCAACGGAAACGCATGCGCAAGCGCCCAACCCGCGACATCGACCACCCGCAGACGTCGCCGGGGTTCTCCGCGAACAATGTGAGCTGTCCGGTCGTGAGATTCAGCCGGTAGAGATCGAACATCCGGCCGGTGCGGCCGGTGTGACTGACGATGACGGCATTGGGATCGTCAGCGAGCGCGGGACGAACTGGACGCGTACGCCGTCGAGCGGCGTCAAATCCCTGGCGATGGGCTCGGCCGCGTCTATATCTACGGCGAAGAGGTGAGCATTCTCATCGCCGTTGCCGTCCATCAGGACCAATAGGCGTTTTCCGTCGCGGCTCCATCCGAAGGTGTCGGCGCCGGGCCAGGGCGGGCGCGCCTCGCGCGGCGTCTCGACGGTGCGTGCGGTGGTTTCGTCGAGCCGACGGAAATGCACGGTCGCACGCCCCCCGTTCATTGCGATCCAAGCCAGCCGAGTGCCGTCGGGCGATACCCGATAGTCCCAGCTGGCGTCCGGGTTGGCGAAGAAGGCCTTCAGGGGCAGAAGCGGCGCGTCTTCGGCCGCGCTCGGGCCGGCGGTGATGGTGACCAGAACCACTGCCAGGAGCGGCAGCAGACCATGCCGCAGACGCATCGGTTCCTCCCTCGACGGCGAACCGCGCTGATCGCTTCAGGCGGCACGAACGCCCTGCGCCATCATAGCTTTCCCGTCCTTGACAAGCGAGGCCGCGCATGTGCCTTTCCGCGCGAAAGCATCGAGGCCCGTTCATCATCATGCATCGCTACCGCTCCCACACCTGCGGCGTCCTGCGCGAAGCCGACATCGGCAAGGAGGTCCGGCTGTCCGGCTGGTGCCACCGCATCCGCGATCACGGCGGTCTTCTGTTCATCGACCTGCGCGATCATTACGGCATTACCCAGGTGGTGGCCGATCCCGACTCGCCCTCGTTCAAGGATGCCGAGAAGCTGCGCTCGGAATGGGTGGTGCGTATCGACGGCAAGGTGCGCAAGCGTCCGGCCGGCACGGAGAACCCGGACCTGCCGACGGGCGCCATTGAAGTTTACATCAGCGAGATCGAAGTGCTCGGTGCGGCCGCTGAGCTGCCGATGCCGGTGTTCGGGGACCAGGAATATCCGGAAGACATCCGGCTGAAGTACCGGTTTCTCGATTTGCGGCGCGAGCGGCTCCATCGCAACATCATGATACGCGGCGCAGTGATCGACTCGATCAGGCGGCGCATGAAGGAGCAGGGCTTCTTCGAGTTCCAGACCCCGATCCTGACGGCCTCCTCGCCCGAAGGCGCCCGCGACTATCTCGTGCCGTCGCGCCTGCATCCGGGAAAATTCTACGCACTGCCGCAGGCGCCGCAACAGTTCAAACAGCTGATCATGGTGTCGGGCTTCGACCGATACTTTCAGATCGCGCCGTGTTTCCGCGACGAGGATGCGCGTGCCGATCGTTCTCCCGGTGAATTCTACCAGCTCGACTTAGAGATGAGCTTCGTCACCCAGCAGGACGTGTTCGACGCAGTCGAGCCGGTCATGCGCGGCGTGTTCGAGGAGTTTTCCGGCGGCAAGCCGGTGACGCCGAAATTTCCGCTCATTCCCTACAGGGATGCGATGGTCAAGTTCGGTAGCGACAAGCCGGACTTGCGCAACCCGCTCGTCATTGCTGACGTGACCGAAGAATTCAACGATGCGAGCGTCACCTTCAACGCTTTCAAGAATGTGATCAAGGCCGGTGGCGTGGTGCGTGCGATTCCCGCGCCCGCGGCGGCGGCGCAGCCGCGCTCGTTCTTCGACAAGCTCAACGACTGGGCGCGGCAAGACATGGGTGCCCCTGGGCTCGGCTATATCGTGTTCGATGCGGAGGGGGGCAAGGGACCTATTGCCAAATTCATCCCACCGGACGTGCAGGCGACAATCAGGGCCAAGGCCGGCGTCGGTGCCGGCGACGCGGTTTTCTTCGCGGCCGACAAGCCGGCCGGTGCTGCCAGGCTGGCAGGCGCTGCGCGCACCCGGATCGGAGAAGACCTCGGCCTCGTCGCCAAGGACCGTTTCGAGTTCTGTTGGATCGTTGATTTCCCGATGTACGAATGGAACGAGGAAGAGAAGAAGATCGACTTCTCACATAACCCATTCTCCATGCCCAACATGGGGATGGACGAGTTCCTTGCGCTCGATCCGTCGGATCGCGAGACGATTCTCGCCATCAAAGCGATCCAATACGACATCGTCTGCAATGGCATTGAGCTGTCCTCCGGGGCCATCCGCAACCATCGCCCCGAAGTCATGCGGAAGGCATTCGCCATTGCCGGCTACGGCGAGGACACGCTGGAGCAGAAATTTGGCGGCATGCTGCACGCGCTTTCGCTCGGCGCGCCTCCGCACGGCGGGATCGCACCGGGCATCGACCGCATCGTAATGCTGTTGTGCGGCGAGGAGAACCTGCGCGAGGTCGTGCTGTTCCCGATGAACCAGCGGGCCGAGGACCTGATGATGGGCGCGCCCTCGGAGGTGACTCCAAAGCAGCTGCGCGAATTGCACATCCGGCTCAACTTGCCTGAAAAAGGCTGATCTGCTCGGGCCGATGCGGAATTTCTCCGACTGAAATCCAATCCGAGGCTCACAGCGGATGGGCTGCAGTCCGCGGCGCCGAGCAGTTCGCGACGAGCTGCACAGCATTCGTAGCTGATCCCGCAGAACCCTCTATCGGCGTTGACGAGGGCGCAAAGGGGCGTCACGATCACCTTGGAATAATTCAGAACAAGCCGGACGGCACGACCGGCGAGGCGCCACGGACGCGCTGATAGGGAGGACTGCATGAGCCAGATGGAACGACGCGCCTTCATGAAAGGCGCGGCAGGCGGCGCACTCGCCTTCACGGTAGGCGGGATCGAAGTTTTGCTCACGCCGGCGGCGGCACGGGCGCAGGGTGTTCCTTTGCGGACGTTGACCGCCGCCCAGGCGGCCACGCTCGAGGCGCTGGGAGAGACGCTCGTTCCAGGTGCGCGCCAAGCCGGCATCGCGCATTTCGTCGACCAGCAGATATCAATTCCGGCGGACGAGGCGCTGCTCGAAGCGCGCATCCTCAATGTTCGCCCGCCCTATGCGAATTTTTACCGCGCGGCCCTTGCCGCAGTCGACCGCGCCAGCCAGGCGCTCAACAGCGGTCGAAATTTTGCGCAGCTCGGCGAGGCCGAGCAGCGCAGTCTCGTCGACAGCATGCGCCAGAACAAGATCGACGGCTGGCAAGGCCCAGGTGGACCGTTCGTCTACTTGCTGCTGCGCAGCGACGCGGTCGATGTCGTCTACGGCACCATGGACGGCTATGCCGGCCTCGGCATTCCCTACATGCCCCACATCGCGCCGACCAAGAGGTGGTGACATGGCCAACGAAAAAGTAGACGTCGTCATCGTCGGCGCCGGTGCCTCCGGCTCGACCTATGCCGCAGCGCTGGCCAAGGCCGGCAAGAAGGTCGTGGTCCTGGAGCAGGGACCGGACTGGCAGCTCTCCGACCTCATCAGCTCCGATTTCTGGGGACGCCGCGTGAAGCCAGCGGGCGCGCCCTTCCTGCTCGAAGGCAAGAATCCGGTTTCCTACGGTTACCAGGGCGGTTGGGGCGTCGGCGGTGCCGCTTTGCACTATTTCGCCAATTTCCCGCGGCTGTTGCCCAACGACTTCCGGATCAAAAGCGAGCACAACCGGGCGCACGACTGGCCGATTTCCTACCAGGATGTCGCTCCCTACTATGACAAGGTCGCGCGCGACGTCGGTGTTTCAGGCGACGCCAAGGCGGAGGAGATCTGGCGGCCGGCAGGCGATCCTTATCCGATGCCGCCGATGAAGACTTTTCGCAACGGCCAAATCTGGCTCAAGGGCTTCGAGTCGGTTGGAATCCGCATGGTGCCGGCCGCCGTCGGCATGAATTCGACCGAGTACAAGGGACGACCGGCCTGCATCTACGACGGCTGGTGCCACGTCGGTTGCCCGATCGGCGCGCTCGCGAATCCGCTGGTGACCTACCTTGCCGATGCCAGGAAGGCCGGCGCCGAGGTGCGTCCCTGGAGCAGCGTCACGCGCGTTCTAACCAACGCGCAAGGGACCAAGGTGACCGGCGTCGAGTACTACGACCAGAAGAAGGAGCGTCAGGTGCAAGAGGCGAGCGTGGTGGTGCTCGCTGCCTGGGCCGCACAGAATCCGCGCCTGTTGCTTAATTCGTCCACCGACAAGCATCCCAGGGGGCTGGCCAATACCAACGGCCTCGTCGGCAAATACATGATGACGCATTTCAGCTCGGGCACGTTGGCCATCTTCGACGAGAATGTAGAGAACCACATGGGCACCACAGGCGCCCAATACATGTCCTACGAGCGCTACGGCAAGACCGCCCATAAAGGGGCATTCGGCAGTTCGTTCATCGTGGCCGGAACGGCGCTGAAGACAAGCGATCTCGGCGGCTTTGCCAATGCCCGACTTGACCTATTCGGTCCGGAGCTGGCCGCGTTTATGAAACGGGCGGCGCGCGGATTCAGCCGCATCGGGGCGTTCGGCGAAGAAATGCCGAATATCGAGAACCGTATCGAGCTCGCCAGCGACAAGGATGAGTTCGGGATGCCGCTCGGGCGGATCATTCACAGCTACGACGACGACGTGCCGAAGCTGTGGGAAGCCAATTTTGCCGAAGGGCTGGCGATCGCCAAGGCGGCGGGCGCGAAGGAGATGTGGTCCGGACGCGGCAACATTCCGACCATCCATCTGATGGGCGGCACTATAATGGGCACGGGCGCCGAGAACTCCGTGGTCAACAGTTATGGCCAGACCCACGAGATCTCGAACCTGTATATGGCCGGGCCCGGTATCTTCGCCACGTCGGGCGCGTCGAACCCCACCTACACGATCTTCGCCCTTTCGCTACGCGGTGCGGAGCAACTGGCGACGAAGTGGAGCACGATAGCGGGATGAGGCGATCCTGCCTTCTCCTCGTTTGGCGAGGAGAAGGCGTCACTGCGGCTCGATCCCGGCGGCCCGCACGATATCCGCGATCTGGTTAACCTGTACGGCAATGAACGGCTTGAACTCGGCCGGAGCGCTGCCGAGCGGAATGACCCCGATGCCGGTCAGGCGCTCGCGGACGGTGGCAGTCGCGACCGCCTTCTGCACCTCATCGTGCAGCCGGGCGAGCACGGCATCCGGCGTCTTCGCCGGTGCGAACATGCCGGTCCAGCTTGCGAGCTTCTCCATTCCGGGCACGCCGGCCTCCGCCATGGTGGGCACGTCGGGGAGCCGCCCAAAACGCGTGGCGCCGGTGTAGGCCAGCGCGCGTATCTTCTCTCCCTCGATGAAGGGGAGCGACGACGGCGGGGTCATGAACATGACCTGGACGTCGCCGGCGATCAGTCCGGTGATGGCAGGCGCTGCCCCGCGGTAGGGCACGTGTACCATCTGTGTCCGGGTGAGCGACTTGAACAGTTCGGCGGCGAGGTGAAGGCCGTTGCCGACGCCGGGCGAGCCGAATGAAATCTTGCTGTCGGAGCGTTGCGCCAGCGCAATCAATTCCTGCACCGTGCGCACCGGCAGGCCGGGATTGACCCCAAGAATGTAAGCCTCGGTCACCGCGAGATTGCTCACGGGCTCGAAGTCGCGGACGACGTCGAACGGGAGCTTCTTGTGGAAGCTCGGATTGACGACGAACGAGCTCGAGGTGACCAGGAGGGTGTAGCCGTCGGGCGGCGATTCCGCCACCGTCTGGGCGCCGAGAACCCCGTCCGCGCCCGGCCGGTTCTCAACCACGAAAGCCTGTCCCGTCTGGAGAGCGAGCTGCTGGCTGATGATGCGCCCGACCACATCGGGGGTGCCGCCGGCGGCAAAGGGCACGATCACGCGCACCGGCTTGCCGGGGTATTGCGCCCAGGCGATCGTCGCTGCGCACACTATCCCCAGCGCAGCGGTCAAAACGGCAACACCGCGCCACCGCAGCTGCGCGCGCATGAGTTCCTCCCCTGTGAGCGCCCGGGGTCAACCCGTCTTGATGCGTGGCAGCAGCTTGAACGCGTTCTCGCGTTCGATGGCACGCAGATCGTCGCCGCCGAACCCCCAGGCCGCGATACCCTGGTTCACTTCCGCGCCGTCGCGGAACGGAAAGTCTGTCCCATACAGAACCTGCGAGACCGGCACCATCTTGAGCAATGCGGCGATCTGGCCCGGAGTGTTGCCCTGCGCCAGTTCGTAGTGAAACTTCTTGAACACGGGGAGCGGACCGTCGGGAAGGTTTGCCGGTTTGCGTTCCTGGGCGAGCCGCACGAAACGGCCGGTGAGGAACGGAAGCGTCCCGCCACTATGCGAGAAAATCCAGCGGATGTCCGGAAACTTCATGGCGGTGCCACTGAAGACCAGATGTGCGATCGTCCGGGTCGAGTCGGTCGCGTATTCGATCGATCCCGGTGGGATGCCGGGCACGAGGCCGCGGCAGCAATCGGGCGTGGTCGGATGAACATAGACCACCGCCTTGCGCCGGTTGAGCTCCTCATAGACCGGCGCAAATGAGGGGTCGCCGAGATACTTGTCCTGGTAACTGGTCAGTAGTCCGATGCCGTCGGCCTTGAGGGTATCGAAGGCGTATTCGATCTCCCTGAGACTCCCATCCACGTCAGGTGGCGCGATGACGGCGAAGAGGCCGAAGCGGCCGGGATGGTCCTTCCCCATCTTGGCGCCGTACTCGTTGAGTTGACGCGCAAGGTTGCGGGACTCCTCGACATTGTTTCCGTACCAGATGCCGGGCTGGACGATCGACAGGATCGAGGTCGCAATCCCGCTCTTATCCATGTCCTCGAGCGACAGCGCCGGCGACCATTTCGGCGGGGCGGCTCCCGCGCGGCGTCCGGGCGCCATCATGGAATCGATGTGGAACTGCGGGATAAAATGGTGATGCACGTCGATCCGCGGCCGGGCGGGCGCCGACTGCGCGGCGGCCGGCCGTGCGATGGGGCCGCTGATCGGCAAAGCCGCCAAGCCCACTGAAGCCATGCCGCCGGCCAAGAAAGTTCTTCGCCCCGGGCTTGCCGGCAAGCACGACGGCTCCCCACACAGACAGCGGCGGAAAAACCTGCGTCCGGTCGAATTGGCGCTCATCCCTTCCTCGCATCATTGTTGTCTGGCTTCACCTGCACGGGCGGGCGCGGCGGACCATAACTCGTGTGCGAGACTTGTTCCAGGTTGGGTCCGCCTTCTGCCGACGCGGGCCGCGGCGAGGAGTGCTCAACTTTCGCAGAATGACGCGTGAACTGTACCGGGCCGGACCAGTTCCTCCGGGCGTCGGGCATGAGAATCCTCTTGACTCCGGGGACCCGAGCCTTATGTGGGGACGAGCCGCTGTGACCTGTCCGTGCGCGGGCTGGTCGAGCGGCATTCGCTTGCCTGACGCCGCTCGCCGGTATTCGGGATGGGACCACTCGGTTGGGGAGGACGGCAATGCGCCAGAACGCCCTCTTGCGATCGCGGAAGGGCTCGGAAAACGCAGCCACCGCCCGAAAGAATGTCGCTCACGTTGCGGTCGTGAAGGCGACGCCGGCCGAAGATCGCGAGGACCACTTCGCCATTCGTGACGGCGTGCGTTGTGCCGGGGTCCATCTCATTATCGATCTGCACGGGGCCGAAGGCCTCAACGACATCGATCTGATCGAGGCGACCTTGCGGCGTTGTGTGGACGCCGCGCAGGCGACCCTGCTGCATATCCACGTGCACCACTTCCAGCCGAACGGCGTGTCCGGGGTCGCGGTATTGGCCGAGAGCCATATTTCGATCCATACTTGGCCCGACGCAGGCTTTGCGGCGCTCGATGTGTTCATGTGCGGCAAAGCTTCTCCAGACGCCTGCATCCCGGTGCTACGGGAGGCTTTCAAAGCCAAGCGCGTTGACGTCAACGAAATTCTGCGCGGGCGAGCCCCCTAGGCAGGCGACCGACGACGGGGCGCGGACGACGGAGATCCCGTCGCCATCGTTGGTCTTTTGATGTCGATCATGGCCGCAAAACGCCAGATTCCCGAGACGCTGTTCGACGACCTCGGTTTCCGCATGACCTATGAGGCCAAGCGGGTGCTCTATGAGGCGCAGACCGAGCATCAGCATCTCGTGCTTTTCGAGCATCCATTCTTCGGTAAGATTCTGATGCTCGATGGCGCGACCCAGGTCACGACCGCGGATGAGTTTGTCTACCACGAGATGATGACCCACGTGCCGATCCTTGCCCACGGAGACGTCAGGGAGGTGCTGATCGTCGGC
>DASSJW010000811.1:0-3487 GCA_035690995.1 Xanthobacteraceae bacterium | reverse complement strand
CAACGACCTCCTTAGGCATTGTTCGCGCCGGCAAATAGCGTGTCGTGTGGCCCCTGGGTCCCGGCTCTCGCGCGCAAGCGCGCGCGCTCGGCCGGGACACGATCGAGCAAACCGTCGCAATCATTGTGAATCGCCGGTGTGCTCCCTCTCCCACGCGACCCGGGCTTGCCCGGGTCGCGACTTAATTCGCGCAAGTCGGGCAAGCCCGACTTGCGTGGGAGAGGGTGAATTTCATTTTCGAACAGACACGCTCTGATTGAACGAGTTGCGCTCTCGCGAAGCGCCATCGGGTAAGGCTCGTCGTGTGGCCCCTAAATTAGTCAGCAGCTCCGACGCGGTGACTGCAGCGAAGGCGACTAGGAATGCTGTGATCAGGTCGTGGATCATGGCGGCAGGTCAGTTCCAAGCACGTCCTCGTCGTCAGGCGTGCCAGCCCGGTTGACCAGATGAAGTCGGGCGCAGGCCGGACACCGCAACGAGTTAAGTGTGGCAGGGGTGACCCCTGTGTATACCGAGAACTCCGTCCGTGTTGATTACGTGAGCGCCGTGCTCACCCGGCACGAATAGCGGATTGACCCCAGTGAGCGGATATTTACAGCGGCAAGGGATGGCGCGAGGATGGAACATGGACAGGAAACGACAGTTACATCTTGCCGAGGTCTTCCGGGCGCGCCACCAGGTACCGCATCTGCTGCTACTTGCCAACGCCTGGGACGCGCTGTCGGCGCGGATCGTCGAGGAAGCGGGGTTCGAGGCCGTCGCCACCACCAGCGGCGGCGTCAACTGGGCGCTCGGCTATGCCGATGGCGAGGTCGCGCCGTGGTCCGAGGTGGTCGCGGCCACGGCGCGCATGGCGCGCGTGCTGCGGGTGCCGCTCACCGCCGACATTGAGGCAGGTTACGGCAGTTCGCCGGTGGAAGTGGCGAAAAGTGTCGGCGAGATCATCGCCGCCGGGGCGGTCGGAATCAATCTGGAGGATGGGACCGGCCGCGCGGGCGCACCGATGCTCGGGATCGATGACGCGGCCTCGCGCATCCGCGCGGCCCGCAACGCCGCGCGCGAGGCTGCCGTTCCTATCGTCATCAATGCCAGGATCGATATCTATCTGAAGCAGATAGGCGATCCGGCGTCGCGATTTGCCGAGACGGTGCGACGCGCCGAGGCCTATTTGGCGGCGGGGGCCGATTGCATCTTCCCCTTTGCCGTTACCGATGCCGACACGATCGGCCGGCTCACCAAGGCGATCCCGGCGCCCATCAATATCGTCGGCCGCGCGGGTACGCCGGACGTAGCAACGCTGGAGCGGCTCGGCGTCAAGCGCGTCTCGACCGCATCGAGCCTCACCATGATGGCGATCGCGGAGACCCAGCGAGTCGCCCGGGAGCTTCGCCAGCGAGGAAGCTTCGACATCCTGAATTACCAGCTGAAGCGGCCCGACATTCAAAACCTTTTCGACGGAGCGCAGCGATGAAGGCGAGATTGGATTTCCGCCAGGCGTCACCGGGAGGCATGAAGGCCATGAGCGGGCTGCATGCTTTCGTCCATGATTGCGGGCTCGATCTGACTCTTCTGGAGCTGGTCAAGCTGCGCGCCTCTCAGATCAACGGCTGCGGCCACTGCATCGATATGCATGTGAAGGAGCTGCGCGCCATGGGCGAAGGCGATCAGCGGCTTCATCTCCTCGACGCCTGGCAGGAGTCGCCGTTCTACAGCGATCGCGAGCGCGCAGCATTGAGCTGGTGTGAGGCCGTAACTCGCATCACCGAAGGTCGCGTGCCGGATGAAGTCTACGAGCTGGCGCGGGCGCAGTTCAGCGAGACGGAGCTCGTCAACCTCACCCTGGCCATCGTGGCCATCAACGGCGCGAACCGCCTCAACATCGCCTTTCGTACCGTGCCGGGAAGCCACCGGGTGCGGCGCTCAGCCACGGCGGCGGCAGAGTAGAGGTCCACGGCGGCACCGTGCTTGCGCCGAGAGTGGCGGCGCGTCGACGCGGACGAGCGTGCGTAGCCGCACCTCTATTACGCACGGAAGCATTCGTTCGGGTACGAGATGGAGGAAACAACTGCGGAAAGTAGCGGTGTCGTCGTGGAGTGGTCAATCACCTAGCCGGGCGGGCGGGCAACGTTGGAGGAATATCGGGGGTGCGTCGGGATGATCCTCGGATCCCGCTGCATCTATTTTACGCTTCCTCATGGCTCTTCGGCTATGTTCTCGACGAGCGCGGCGAGACGCGGGGGAAGCTGCCCCGGTACGCCCAACGCCATGTATTCGGCCCGCAGGCGTCGCCCGATCCCAAGCAGCCAGTCACCTAGTCCCCATGAGGCCAGGAAGGTGTGGACCCGTTGTGTGAGCTTGAATCCGCTCATCATCGCGCCCGAGCCAGGAACGTCAATCATGACTACATCGAACTGAATGTCGGAGTTCTGCAACAGAAGCAAGGCTTCGTCTGAGTTCCCGGCTTCAAGCACTCGATAGCCGCAGTGACGAAGGTAATCAGAGGCCGGCATTCCGACGACCGTGCCATCTTCCACCGCCCCAACCACCCTCATGCCCGAAATGACTACGCTGACATCAGGAACAGATTTGAATAGCAAAAAGGCTGAATGGGCAGTCGCCGCTTCAAGGACTTGAAAGCCTTCTGAACGCAGGACATCGGAGACCATCATGCGGAGCAAGACATCGTCTTCTACAATGATGGCTTTTGGCGACCGCTCGTCCCCGACTTGTGGGCGCTGCTCGAACCAGCTTTCCGGTCCACCCTTGCTGATCACTCCCAGCTCTCCTGCAGCCACGGAGTTCCACGCCGTTAAAAAGAAGCCCCAGGGGACCGTTGGGTTCCCTCTCACAACTCTTTTTTTTGCCTTGCTTCTTACGCAACCGGCAGTCTTGAGGCAGTGCCAGCCGCGGTGGCGGCTGGTCGGCGCAGGCTGGAGTGCCCTGCTCAAGTCATGTCTGGGATGGGACGGCCCTCTGCCTCTTCACCAAGCGGCTCGAGCACGTGGTTCGTCCGCCCATCGCAAGACGGCGTTCGAGGTCAGCTCGGTTCCGGTGTCGCTACGATCGTCTGGGGGCTTGCCGCGTTCAAAATTAACCAGGGGCGGCTGGCGGGGGAGAGGGGTGAGCCGAAAGCCTTGGTAACGGCGGTTTTGAGTGACTTTCACATGAAGTCTCAATAAGGCAGTCGGGCGAGCGAGATCCAGACGGCGCGATCATTTCTCCGGGCCGATGCCGGCTTGCTTGATGACGCGGCTCCAGATTTCGACTTCTGCTCTGAGAAATGCGCCGACACTCTCGGGAGCGTCGGGCCGACTCTCGTAACCGAGCGGCGCCAGGCGTCCATGAACGCTGGGATCGGCGAGCGCGGCAATGGTATCGGCGTTCATTTTCGTGATGATCTCGGTCGGGGTCTTGGCCGGCACAAAGAAGCCGTACCATGACACGACATCGAAACCTGGAACGCCGCTTTCGGCGATCGTCGGCACGT
>DASSJW010000810.1:0-4574 GCA_035690995.1 Xanthobacteraceae bacterium | reverse complement strand
ATCATTGCTGATGAAGCTCTCGCCCGGCTTCAGGTCGGCGGCCGGATAGCGCGCGAGCACCGCCTGCACCGCCTGCTGATAAGCGGTGAAATGATATTGCAGGCCGCCGCTGATGATGACGACGCGGCCGTCGGGATCGGTCAGGCCGGCGGTGCCGTCCTTCGATTCCCGCAGGATCGGGGAATAGCCGCTGTGGTAGAGCGCGTATTCCATAGTGGCGGCGGTCTCGCGCAGCCGGCTCGCCACCACTTCGGTCGTGACGGGATCGACCGTCGTTGCATTGCTGGTCATGGTTGCTCGCCAGTCTCGATGATCAGGGTGGCGGTGCCGTCGACGGTTGCGATCTGCCCGCCCAGAACCACGGTCGTGGCGTCGAACTGGTCGATGATCGCGGGCCCGGGGATGCCGTCGCCGGCCATGAGCTTCTGCCGGTCGTAGACCTTGGCACCCACGAAACGGTTGGCGTCGATGTCGAACAGCGGACGCTCGCCCTTTAAGGCGCGCTCGGCGCGGCCATCGCCGCGCGCAAGCTTGGGCAGTTCGAGGCGCGGGACCTCGATCTCCGCTTGCAGCCGGAAGGTCACGATATCGGCATCTTCCTTGGGGGCGGATTGGCCGTAGACCTGAAGGTGCACATCGTCGAAAGCCTGCTTGAGCCGCGGCTTGTCCTCGTCGGCGATCTCGGCCGGACACGCGACCGGCAAGGTATAGCCTTGATGCGGGTAGCGCAGATCGAGGAGGCGGGTGAGTTTCACGGCGTCGTGCGCAAACCCCTCCTCGCTCGCCTCCGCCAGCGCCTGCTGACGGAGATCGCGGAACAGGTCGTTCATGCGCTGCGTCGGGAAACGGCTGAGCACGCCGACCTCGGACTTGAGATAGGAGTGGCGCACGCTGGTCTGCAGCATGCCGATGGCGCAGTTGAGCCCGGGATACGGCGGAACCAGCACGGTGGGAATGCCCACGCTGCGCGCAAGCGCCGCCGCGTGCAGCGGTCCGGCGCCGCCGAAGGCCACGAGCGCGAACTTGCGCGGGTCCTGCCCCTGCTCCTGCAAGGCGAGGCGCAGGTCCACCGCCATCTGGGTGTTGACGATGCGCAGGATGCCGGCGGCGCCCTGCAGCACATCGAGGCCGAGCGGCTTGGCCACGCTCTCGATCGCGCGCGCCGCGCGCGCCGCGTCGAGGCGCAACGAGCCTGCGAGAACCGTATCTGCGCCGAGCGCGCCGAGGGCGACATTGGCATCGGTGACCGTGGGCTCCTCGCCCCCGCGGCCGTAGCACGCGGGTCCCGGCACTGAGCCCGCGCTCCGGGGGCCGACCTTGAGCAGACCGTCCTTGCCGATCCAGGCGATGGTTCCGCCGCCCGCCCCCAGCGTGCGTACGCGCAGCATCGGCGTGCCGATGTCCTGGCCCGCGATCTGGCCCTGCGTGGTCTCCAGCAACCGCCCGTCGACGATGACGCTGATGTCGGTCGAGGTGCCGCCCATGTCGAAGGTGATGACGTGCCGCCGGCGCGTGACGCGCGCCAATTCCGCGCCGGCGATGACGCCGGCGGCGGGTCCCGACAGCAGCGTCTGGTTGGGATGACGCGCACCGAGCGAGATGCGCATCAGTCCGCCGTTCGACTGCATGAGAAAGAGCTGCGGCGTCTTCAAGCCGCGCTCGATCAGGCGTCGCTCCAGTCGCATCAGATAGTCGGCGATGGTCGGACCGACATAGGCATCGATCACGGTCGTCGACAGCCGTGGATATTCGCGGATGACCGGCAGCACATTCGACGACAAGGAGATCCGGCACTCCGGCGCGATCTCGGCCACGATCTCCGCCGCGCGCCGCTCGTGCGCAGGATTGAGGAACGAGAACAGGAAGCACACGGCGAGGGCTTCGACGCCCTTCGCCTTCAGGCGGTGCACGGAGTCGCGCAGCCCCGCTTCATCGAGCGCGGTGACGACCTCGCCGCGATAATCCAGCCGCTCGCGCACCTCTTCGGTCAGCCACTGCGACGCCAGCAACGGCGGCTTTTGATAGAACGTGTCGAGCAGATCGCTGCCGCGCGGTTGCGACCAGCCGCGCGCCTCGTACACCGCGCGAAAGCCCCGCGTGATCAGCAGGCCCGTTCGTACGCCCTTGCCTTCGAGCAGCGCGTTGGTTGCAACCGTCGTTCCATGAACGAACAGCGAGATATCGGCGGGGTCGATGCCTTCGGCGAACAGCTTGTCCATCGCGTCGAGGACGGCGGCCGACGGATCGCTGGAAACCGATGGCACCTTGGCGCGACGCAACTCACCGGTGTTCTGTTCGACGGCGATAAGATCGGTGAACGTTCCTCCGGTATCGACGCCCACCAGCCACACACCCACGCCCGTCCTCCCGTCACTTATTTTCTTCGATTATTTCCGAGTCGTCCGCTTGCGCAAGCGCAGCACGACCGCTCGTCCATCTTGTTAGCCCTGCAGTCTTGTAGTTAGGTACCGAAAACATTGCATGGACCAGGGAGGAATATTCATGCGTCGCCTCGACATCGTGCAGGCTGGGGTTGCGGCCGCACTGCTGGCGCTATCGGGCGCTGCAGTATCCGCGCAGGAACTCGTACGCATCGGCTTGGCCGTTCCCCACAACGCGGCTTACGTGCAGTTCTACGCCGCCGAAACGCTCGGCTACTACAAGGAGGCGGGCGTGAAGGCCGAGCTCACGCTCTACCGCGGCGGCGCGGCCTCGCAGGAAGCATTGAGCGCGGGCGCAGCCGATATCATCACCTATTTCGGCGCCGGCGTCGCGCTTGCGATCAGCAAAGGCGCCAAGGAGAAGATCGTGTCGGCCATCGACCCCACGCCGCATGGCTGGCAATTCCTGGTCCTGGCGAACTCGCCCATCAAGAGCATCAAGGATCTCGACGGCAAGAAGATCGGCGTCGCCACCAAGGCAGGTACCGCCGACATGTTCGCGCTCTGGGTCGCGGACAAGGCGGGCGTCAAGGTGCAGACGATTCCCGTCGGTGGCGGCGGCATGGTCCCGGCGCTGCGCGCGGGGCAGGTCGACGCCATCGCGATGTTCCCGGGATTGAGCCTGCAGCTCGTTGCGACAGGCGAAGCGCGCTCGCTGATGGATCTCGGCAAGGAAATGGAGCCGACCCTGCCCGATGTGATCGTCGCGTCGCAGGAGATGATGGACAAGCGCCCGCAGATCGTGCGCGGCACGCTCGCCGCGATCTACAAAGCGGTCGGGCACCTGCGCAACAACCGGGAGTGGGCGCTGAAATACCTCAAGGACTTCACCGAGGAGAAGGACGACAAGGTGAATGTCCTGACCTACGAGCAGGTGGTGGTGCCGCTGTCGCAGGATGGCATGGTGAAACCGGAGTGGATCTCGAACTCCGTCAACATCGCGGCGAAGGTCTGGGGCCTCGACGACCTGCGCAAGGTCAAGCCCGAAGATATCTACACCAACGCATTCCTGCCCGGTGCCCCGCGCTGACGTGCCCGCCAGCTCGACCGTGACGGGGTGGCTGATCCGGCTGGGTCCGCTGATCCTCGTCGCGGCGCTCGCGGCATTATGGGAAGCGGCGAGCCGGTCCGGCTTTGCCGATCCGCGCCTGCTGCCGCCCCTGTCCGAGGTGCTGCGGGTGCTCGCCGGTCTGTTGCAGGACGCGCGCTTCCGCGGCGATCTCGGCTTCACGCTCTCGGAGATCGCCGTCGCGTTCGCGATCGTGGGTCCGCTCGGGCTCGCGGTCGGCTTCTTTCTCGGCGAGAGCCTCGCCGCCTACCGTATGTTCGCCCCTGCCCTTCATCTGCTGCTGTCGATTCCCAAATCGATCTTCCTCCCGGTGTTCATTTTCGCGTTCGGCATCGGATTTCTGCAGAAGGTTATCTTTGCCGTCACCCTCGCCTTTTTCATCGTCGTGCTCAGCGGGATCGCGGCCGCCCGTTCGGTGCCCGCCGGGCTGGTCATGGCGGCGCGCTCCTTCGGCGCCAGCCGGGCGCAGATCTATCTGCGGATCTATCTGCCGGCGATGGAGCCTTTGATCGTCGAAGGGCTGCGGATGGGGCTGATCTTCACCGTCACCGGCGTGCTGCTGGCCGAGATGTATGGATCGCCGCGCGGGATCGGCCGCGTCATCTTTGCCTGGGGCGAGATGTTCAAGATGCCGGAATTGTTCGCAGGCGTGCTCCTGGTCGTCGTCATGACCATCGTCTGCAACGAGCTTTTGCGCGGCATCGAGGAGTTCCGCAAATCGCGCCGCCGGGGCTTCCGGTGACGGCCGGCGGCAGGTCTGCAGGCACGGGAGACGTGATCGCGGTCGAGGCCGTCGGCAAGACCTATGGCAGCGGCGAGCACGCGCTCGCCGCGCTGGTCGATGTATCGTTTGCCGTGCGCGAGGGAGAGTTCGTCACCCTGGTCGGCCCGAGCGGCTGCGGAAAGTCGACGCTGCTGCAGATCCTGGCCGGGCTGGTGCCGGCCTCGACCGGCCGCGTGCTGATCAATGGACGGCCGGTGACAGGCCCGTCCCCGGACACCATCGGCGTCATGTTCCAGGACGCATGGCTGCTGCCGTGGAAGACCGCCGTCGAGAATGTCGA
>DASSJW010000809.1:0-2998 GCA_035690995.1 Xanthobacteraceae bacterium | reverse complement strand
AAGACGCTTCATCGCAGTTCTCCGATTTTGTGCACGCGGTTTGTGCACCGGTTGAAGCGTAAGAACCGTAAATTTCCGAAAGAATGGCAAGGAACGTTTGCGTAAAATTCGGCCTCCAATCCGTCAAATGCAGGTATCGTCGCTGCGACAGCCGGCCCGGTGCAGCCATCCCGGTTTCCGCCTGGGGCGATCGGCGCAGGCGTTCAAGGCCGGCGACACCTTCACGGTACCGACCCACGCCGTGCACGGCGGCAAAGTAAGCGACGCTGAGCTCAAGCTCATCGGCGTCGACGTGGAGGGTCGCTCATCGCGCTTGCGGTGGCGTCCGCAAACCGCTTACGAACCGGTCGACATTCATGAGACGACGCTGCCCTTCCGCGCCATCAGTGCGTCGACACTCCACGGGCCGCCGCCGGCAAAGGCGATATAGAGAAAGATGAAGCAAAAAAGAATGGCGCCGTCGCCACGGTTGAGGATCGGGAAGAAGCCGGCGGGCGCGTGGCTGATGAAATAGGCGAAGGCCATCTCGCCCGACATGATCAGCGCCGCCGGCCGGGTGAAAAGACCGAGTACGAGCAGGGCGCCACCGACGAGCTCGATCGCGCCGGCGAACCAGTACATCGAGAGCAGCGCAGGCGTCGGCAGCGGCGACGGCCAACCGAACAGGCGCGATGTGCCGTGCTCGAGAAACAGCAAAGCCGCGACGATGCGCACAATGCTGAGCACATATGGCGCGTAACGGGCAGCGGTGTCCTGGATAGCCACGGATCTTCCCCCCTCGTCCGAAGCGGCGGGTTTATCCGGAATCGCCGTGCGACGGGGATCACATTTTCCTGAACACGGCGCACTCGACGCGGCCTGGCGTTGGCGCGAAGCCGGCTGGCACCGCTCCCTCACCGTGGCGTGCCCCCGCACCCTGCGTGTGATATCGTGCAACGCAGCCGCGCTCGTGCGGCAGGATACATTGATCGGCGAGCAGCACCTGCGATTGGCCTCCGGATCTCCGCACCCGACACCCGCCCACCAAATTTGGCAGCCCGACCGTGTTCAAGAATCGTGATTGGTTCGTGCTGGGCCTGGTCGGCGGCGTGGCGCTCCTTTTGGCTTATTGGGGATTCAGCCGTTGTATCGGCGTGGATTGCGCGCCGGAGCCCGCGTGGAAGCTGTTCGAAAAGTCGTTGCACCTCGTTCAAGGGCGGGGGAGCTTCTCGATCGGGAGCGATCCGTGGCAGCTCGTCGTGGCGCAATATCTTGTTCCCGGCGTCGCGGTCCTCGCCGCGGCTAAGCTGTTCCTGCTCAGCCTGCGCCGGGATCTGCGCGTGGCCTTCGCCAGGAAAAGCAGCAACCACACGGTCGTGTGCGGATTGAGCGAAACCGGCCGACACATCGTCGAAAACCTACGGAACGCGGGCGAACGCGTGGTGGCCATCGACCTGGACAGCGACACGCCTGCCGCAGCCGCTTGCGCGCAAGCCGGCGTGCCGGTCCTGAAGGGCGACGCGACGAGCGCGAAAATACTTCGACTGGCCGGTGCTCACCGCGCCAAGGCCATCGTCGCTACAACGGGCAGCGATTCGACAAATCTCGAGATCAGCCTGCGCGCCAACGATCTCGAAAGTGCGCGACATCTGGTCGTCCTGCCAGAGCTTCGGGCCAGTTGGCTTCGGCATACGATCACCAATCATCAGCGCGCCGCATTGGGCTCCGCGCAGGTGGAGGTCAGACCTTTCAACACCAGCCACAATTCAGCGCGGCTGCTCTATCGCTCTTCCGCCCTGGCGCGGAGGCGGACCTCGTTTGCTTTCGCGCCGCCGCGGATTCTCCTGTTGGGACTCGGCGAAACGGGCGAGGCGGTGGTTGAACAAGGGCTGCGAACAGCGTTCGCCGTCCCCGGCGAGTTGCCGGAATTCCTGGTGGTGGACGAAAAAGCTTCGGCCCGGCTGGGTTCGTGTGAAACAAGGTTGCCTGGGCTTTCGCAGGTGGCCGCCATAACGTGCTTCGATCACACTCTGAGCTCCGACCCGCATTCCTGGACAGTTCTCAACGACCTCGTTGCCGCCGAGCGCATGGACGCGGTCGTCGTCGCAATCGGCGGCGACGAGTTGAACCTCAGCGTCGCGAGCCACATTCGCAGCCGGCTCGATCGCGACAAGCAGCTCACGACGCCTGTTTTCGTTGAAGTTCGCCAGATCCGCCGCCTCGGAGAATTCACGTCTCGACTCGAGCACATCGGCCCTTTGCGACAGAGGATCGTTCCCTTCGGTGACCTCGCGTATCTGACCAGCAGGCCCATCATCTTCGAGAACCGGATGGACGATCTGGCGCGCGCCCATCACGCCATCTATTTGGCCTCCCAACAATCCGACCGGGGCGTCAATTCACCCGCCGAACTTCCCTGGGAACGGTTGCCGGAAGTCTACAAGCAGTCGAGCCGCCGGTTCGCCGATCATATCAATGCAAAAATGCGTGCGTCGGGCCTGCGGCTGCGGCCATCGCAGACGCCCCGGCCACTCGAACTCTCCGCTGCGGAGATCGAAAGGCTTGCGCAATGCGAGCACTGGCGCTGGCTCGTCGAACATCGCCTGTCGGGTTGGCAACACGGTGATCAACGCGACGACAGCCGGCTTCTGCACCCGCACCTCGTCGGCTGGACCGATCTTCCCGAACATCCTCGCGAATTGAACCGCGCCGTGGTTCGAAAGCTGCCGGAGCTACTGGCATCTGCCGGGATCGAGGTCAGACGCGAGCGCGCGCTGCCGGCCGTGGACAGCAGGGGCATCGAGCTTGCGACGAATCGCCTGCAGGCGCGCACTGGTGACACCCATGGCGAACACCTGGTGATCGTCCTCGATCCATTGATGGGGGCTTCGCGCAAGATCATGACCATGGCGAAAACCGCCGAGGACACCTCGGTCTGGCTGCTGCTCCGGGAGAACATGCTGGCCACGCTCGCGCATTCTGCCGAGGACGAAGCCCTGATCGGTATTGAAGGTTGGCT
>DASSJW010000808.1:0-5882 GCA_035690995.1 Xanthobacteraceae bacterium | reverse complement strand
GATCCAGCACGACTGGTCCATCGGGTTGGGGTGCACGAATGCCATAACCGGGCCGCTCTTACCCATCGTCTCGTAATAAAGCGGTCCGTCGATGTGCTCGGCCATGCCTTACCTACTTAAGCCTTGCCTACTTCAGATTGGCGTCGTCGGCTCGGCGCCGCCTGCGTCAGTGCAGCGGCTTGAATGTATTTGTATCGGAATTCGGCGCTCCGGCGCAGGGCCCGAAGCGGCCCCGAGGGATCGATCGCGGCTCCCGGGAGCGAATGCAGAAGGCGCGATAAAGCCATACTTCCAGTGCGCCTTCCATGCCCCCGAGGTCGAGCCGAGCGGCGCTCCCCGACACGGCCGCCACCCATTATGTCCAATAAATAGTTCGCATGAAGTGTGACGCCATTCACCTTCGCGCTGATGCGGTGAGCATAGAGATCGTGCAGGCCACACGAAGAGGAGTCACCGTCATGGTGAAGGGTTTAAAGTTTGCCGCCGTGTCGGCAATCTTCCTGTTTCCTTTCGTTTACCCTCACAGTGCTCTTGCACGGACCTATCTGAGCTATCAGGAGGCCGTCTGGCTGTGCGGCGCGGGTGACCTCGAGGCGTGCGACGCCATGAATGCGTATGAGGCCGCCCCTCCCGGGATCAGGCGCGGACCCATGAGCACCCTTGATTTCATCAGGTAGCTGCAGCCACTCGCAGCATCGGAGACTAGCTCAAAGCGCGTGTCACCCGACACGCAAGAGGCAAGCCGAGGGCGCCTACTCATAAAGCGCCCAGCCATGTCTGCTTTTTGATGCTGTGGACGGTTCCTCCACCGGCACGTGAGTGCCACGGATTTGGGTGCTGCTAAGGCCCCGCAACGATCCGCAGGAGCCAGTCATGCAAACAACAATCGGTCTCGATATCGCAAAGTCGGTTTTAGTCCACGGCGTCTCTGCGCAGGGCAAGGCGGTGATCCGCCGGAGGCGCATTCACTCGGCCTTGATGTCGGCCGCCCGGATGACCTTTTTCCATTTGTAGGTTTCTTCGGCGATGAGCTTCCCGAACTCGGCTGGCGAGCCCGCAAGTGTTGGGCCCACGTCGGCCAGCCGAGCCTTGACCTTAGGATCAGCAAGCGCGGCGTTGATCTCTCTGTTGAGCGTGTCAATGATCTCATCAGGCGTGTTCTTAGGAGCCCCGATGCCAAACCAGCCGCTCGACTCATAACCCTGCACGAAATCGCCCAGCGCAGGCAGGTTCGGCAGCACCTCCGAACGCGTCGCCGTCGTCACGGCCAGCGCGAGCAGCTTGCCGGCCTTGATGTGCTCGACGACCTCAATCGATCCGATGAACATGACCTGCACCTGCCCGGCGATCAGATCGGTCAGCGCGGGCGGGCCCCCGCGATACGGCACGTGAACCATGTGGGCGCCAGTCATCATATTGAACAGTTCGCCATACAAATGCGGTCCGCTTCCGATGCCTGCCGATGCCATGTTGATCTTGCCTGGGTTGGCCTTCGCATAGGCGATGAATTCGGGAACAGACTTGGCTGGAAATGAAGGATTGATCACCATTACATTCAGCGTGCGAACGATGCCCCCGACTGGCGCGATGTCGCGGATGAAATTGAAATTCAGCTTGTCGTAGAGAGTGGCGTTGATCGCATGCGGCGGACTGACCAAGAGGAGCGTATAGCCGTCGGGCGCTGCCCGCACGACCGCCTCGGTGGCGATATTGCCGCCCGCGCCCGGTCGATTCTCGATGACGAAAGGCTGACCCAGCCGTTCCGACAGCCATTGCGCTATCAGGCGCGCGAACATATCCGGTGAGCTGCCGGCAGGAGCGCCGACGACAATGCGCACCGGTCGCGCCGGATAGGCTTGCGCCTGGGCGAAGGGTGACAAAGCCTGGAGCGCTGCGGCACCCATTGCCAGATGCAGAAATCGACGGCGTGGACGGTTCATAGCGCTTCCTCGCTGACAGGGCGCTTTGCAAATCCGTAAGCTCCGATTCTCGGAACTCAGGTCACCACAATTCTGCAAGGGAAACGCAAAAGAGTCTTGGGGCAGCAGTACTGCTTAGCCGCTGTGAACGTAACGTAAGTCGACGTAAAATATAAAGAATACGCCTGAGATCTGGGGCAAGTGTCACGGTATGATGGATTTATTACCGATGTCCCACCCTGCGCAGCAGATCCGCTTCTGTACTAGCCGCGACGGAACGCGCATTGCCTATGCGATCTGCGGCTCCGGGCCACCGCTCGTCTTTGCGGCGCATTGGGTCCATCACCTGAAATCTGACTGGGACAGTCCGATCTGGCGTCACTGGCTCTCCATGTTGACGCGACGTCACACGCTGATCCGCTATGATTTGCGCGGCTGCGGCCTGTCCGACCGGGAGGGAGTCGAATTCTCCTTCGAAAAGCTCGTCGAAGACTTCGAGGCGGTGATCAATGCAGCCGGTCTCAAGAGTTTCGCTTTCATTGGGATGGCTGTCGGCGCGGCGATTGGCATGGCGTATGCCGTCCGTCACCATCAGCGCATAAGCCATCTCGTGCTCTATGGCGCCTACGTTCGCAATCGATTGGCTCTTACACCCACGCGCGAGGAAGTGGAGGAGGTGCAGGCCGAGATCAAGGTGATCGAGCGCGGGTGGCAGAATGAAAACCCGGCGTACAGTCAATTCTTCACCTCATTGCACATTCCTGACGCGACTGCCGAGCAAACGCACGCGTATGATGATCTGCTTCGCCTGACCACGTCTCCGGCCAATGCCGTGAGCTTGAGGCGTATGTTCTCCAGACTCGATCTGCATGAGATCGTGCAACAGGTCCGCTCCCCAACACTCGTGCTGCAGCTCCGCGACGATTCGGTGATTCCATTCGACGAAGGCCGTGCGGTCGCTGCGCTTATTCCCGGAGCGCGGTTCGTGCCACTCGACACCCGCAACTTCATCATGCTCGAGCAAGATCCGGAATGGGAGCGGCTCATTGCCGAGCTTGACGACTTTCTGCCGGCGTCACCCCTCACGCCAGCGGGCGACGAGCACTTCTCGGCAGGCGATCTCACCACGCGCGAGCGCGAGGTGCTGGAACTGATTGCGCAAGGCCTCGACAACGGCACGATCGCGATGCAGCTTGGCATCAGCCAGCGCACCGCCCGCAACTATGTCTCAGTCATCCTCAGCAAGCTCGGCGTGAACAGCCGCGCCCAGGCCATCGTGCGCGCTCGCGATGCCGGCTTTGGCAAAAAGCCGTCACCTTAAGACTGTTCAGGCTACCCCAAGCATGACCGGCGACACCACGACCATTCTCGGGATCCAGATACCCTCGACCGATCCGGTCTTTATCGCAGTCATCGTTGCAATTCACATCCCGCTGGGGCTGGCATGCGTCATCGCCGGCGCCGCGGCGATGTTGAGCGAGAAACGCCGGGGCCGTCATTCCACCGCCGGCAAGGCCTATTACTGGTGCTTGTTGGCGCTGTTTGCATCGGCAACGTTGCTGTCCGCGATGCGCTGGGCCGAGAACTACCACTTGTTCATCTTGGGGGCGCTGTCCTTCGCATCCGCGTGGCTTGGTCGCAGGGCGCTTCGCGCGCGCTGGCGCGCTTGGGTAAGGCTGCACATCACCGGGATGGGCCTTTCATATGTTCTGATGTTGATCGCCTTTTACGTCGATAACGGCAAGCAGTTGCCGCTTTGGAAAGACCTTCCCGACTTCGCCTATTGGCTCGTGCCTCTTGCCGTCGGGGTGCCGCTCATCGTGAGCGCCCTGTTGCGCCATCCACTCGCACGCGGCGGCCTTACGCATTAGCCCGGAGTCCCGGGAGCGTTTTGTGTCGCCGCCGCGGCGCCAGCTATCGAGCTGCGGAACGTGCGGCAGTCTCACTCCGCGTCGTTGCCCGGCGTTCCGCTGGTGTACCGATTGACGAGATGAACGCGGGCGCAGGACGGACACCGCAGCGAGACATAGGACAGGCTGTCGTCGTCGGGTGCGTCATCCGCAAACCAAGCGTGCACGTTCTTGCCCGTCGTGGGGCAGCGATAGACGACATCAGCCATTTCATAACGCGTCCGTTGGCCAGACGATCAATTAGTCGCTAATCCGGCCGCTGCCAGAGGTAAAATTAGCCACCGCGGGGTCAACGCCGCGGCACGCCAATTCCACAAGAGCAAATGGGAATTTGCGGCGTGCCCTCACGCCAATCCTTGCTGCACATATTCGATGCGGCGATGGAATCCGCTCAGCAGCGTCCTGCGATCGAGCGTCAGCGCGAGATAGCGGAACGAGTCGGCCGCGTGCGAGGTCCAGTCGTGCACGGGGTGCGGCCGCAGCGCCTGCAGCTTGTCGTCGTACTCGGCACGGTAGAGCTTCAGGGCGTCGATCCCGCGCGCGCATTTCCTCGCGTCGAACCAGCATTTGGGGAGGAACATGCGCACCGCGTTGATGCCGTCCTCGACCCGGTGCAGCGGAGCGAGCGCGATGGGCCGCAGCCCCAGGCTCTCCATCACTTCGAGCCGGCTCTTGCCGGTGCCGAGCTCCTTGGCCTGGGCATCGTGCGGTACGATGTGCCCGGCATAGGCGTAGGGCCGCGCATTGATCTCCCTGACGTAGTGGCCGAGGTCGACGCCGGAGGCTTCGTAGTAGTCGATGATGCGGATCTCGCGGCCGATCACCTGCGCGAACCAGATCGCGGTGGCGTCGCGGATGCCGAGGTCCCACGCAGTCCAGACCGGTGCGGACGGATCGTAGGGCACGCCGGCGACGCGCCGCTCCGCCTCGGCGCGCGCCATCAGCTTGCCGTAGTAGGCACCGACCACGGCGGCGTCGAACGAGCATTCGAACTCCTGGGCGTATTGCTCTTCGGTCAGATCGCGCCGCGCCAGCTGGAGCTCGCTGTCGGGGATGAGGCCGCTCTGGCTCGCCTTGAGCATCATGGAAAACCAGCCCTCCTCGGTCTGCGAGCGTCGCCACAGCTCGAAAAAGGCATTGCGCCCCCTCGGTGTGCCGATGAACACCGCCCAGCCCCGGCGGTCGGCCAGCGCTGGCCGGATGATCTCCGACCACACGCGCGGGTCCATATCGGCGTATTCGTCGAGCACGATCCCGTCGAAATAGACGCCGCGCATGGCGTCGGGATTGTCGGCGCCGTAGAGCCGGACCTGGGCGCCGCCGGGATAATCGACGCGCAGCTCGCTTTCGTGCGCGGTCGCGCCGGCCACCCGCGCCGACGACATCGCCGCGCGCAGATAATCCCACGCCACCGCCTTGGACTGGCGCAGAAACGGCGAGAGATAGGCAAAGCGCGGCCGCACGCTCGGGCATCGCAGCGCCTGCCGCTGCAGGTCATGGATGCAGGCCACGGTCTTGCCGGCGCGGCGGTGCGTCACGATGCAGGCGAAGCGCTGCCGCCGTTGATGAAAGGGGAGGAATTGACGTCGGGGCCGGTAGTCGACCAGTCGTCGCTGTCTTTCCATTCGAGCGTCACCTGTCTCGGTCTATCGTCCATGCCGGCGCCGGACGCGCACTTGCCGTCCATGCGGTCGAAGATCTCCTTGATCGCGGAGATATCGCCGCCCAGCGCCCGGGTGATGAGCTTGCCCACGACCAGCTCCAGGGTTTGCACCTGCTGTCCCTGGCCGCCATCGGCCTCGCGCCGAAGCGCGGCGCTCAGCGCCTCGCGCATCGGCTTGCTCGTATCGCCGCCGTCGGGCGGCGCATCGTCGCTGCTCATGGTCTCTCCTTCCGTTTGTGGATGTTGTCGGCGTCAGCGGAAGGGCCGCTCCGCCGCGCGATCGCGGGCGCAGGGCAGGTCCCTCCGCCGATGCCTGCCGCCGCAACGGCCGCACACATCGAAACAGTGGCCGATTGGTATTGTGCGAGAACGCGCCGACGCGGCACGCGT
>DASSJW010000807.1:0-3931 GCA_035690995.1 Xanthobacteraceae bacterium | reverse complement strand
TGGGGCGGCAGGTGTTCGCTCAGTCCTGCGGCGTATGCCACCTGCCCCCCGCCATCAACGCGCGCACCTATGGTCCCGGCCTGTCCAAGGATACGGCAGGCGGCAGCGATGACGTCATCCGTGGCGTCATCAGCGAGGGCACGCCGCGCATGCCCGCGTTCAAGCATTACCTGCAGCGCGCCGAGATCGACGCGATCATCGCCTATCTCAAGACGGTCCCCGCCACCGCCACCCGGTGAACGGACAAGCACAAGGAGAAACGCCGTGAAAACAAATCAGTTGGGCGTTGCCGCGCTGGTTGCGGCCGGTCTTGTTGCCAGCATCCTGCCGCGCTCGGCCCACGCCGCCGATCAACTGCTCAGCGGCACGGTCCTGTCGGCGTCGGGCGAGAAGCTGGGCGGCGTGACGGTGTCGGCCAAGGCGCAGGGGACGACGATCACCACCAGCGTCTATACCGACGAGCAAGGCAGCTACTACTTTCCGCCGCTGCCCGAAGGCAAATACAAGGTGTGGGCGCAGGCGCTCGCGTTCGAGACCGCGAGGGGCGAGGTCGACCTCACAGCTGCGCGCCGGACGGACCTCACGCTCCAACCGATGACCGATGCCGAGCGGCGGGTGCGGCAACTGCCCGGCGAAATGCTGATGGCGGCGCTGCCCGAGGACACCGATGACGACGCGCGGATCAAGCGTGTTTTCCGCAACGCCTGTACCGGATGCCATACGCCGAGTTACGTGCTCCAGTTCCGCTTCGACGAGGACGGCTGGAACAAAATCATCGATCTGATGAAGGTCGTGCCGAACACCGGCGTGTATCCGGCCAATCCCAAGCCGAACGCTATCATCGAGTTCAATCAGAAGCAGCTTGCGGCTTATCTCGCCCGTGCCCGCGGGCCGGGAGAAAGCTCGCTCAAGGTGACGCCGCGTCCGCGTCCGTCAGGCGAAGCGGCGCGCGTGGTGTGGAAGCTCTATGATCTTCCCATGGTCCCCGAGAGCGGGATCGGAACCGCCTATCAGACCAATGACGGCACCGATTGGTCCTTGGGGACGACATCCAAGCTCGGCCTCATCACCCATGACGGCGGCATGGATTTCGACGGCAATCTCTGGTTCACGTCGAACAATCCCAACCGGCAGGTCACCGTCGGCAAGGTGGACGGCAAGACCGGCGCGGTGAAGCTGCTCAAGGTGAACCGCAACGACGGCTTGGCGGCCAATGCCCACGGGCTGGTGCG
This sequence comes from Xanthobacteraceae bacterium, assembly GCA_035690995.1. GTDB lineage: Bacteria > Pseudomonadota > Alphaproteobacteria > Rhizobiales > Xanthobacteraceae > VAZQ01. Next base: position 2,699 of record DASSJW010000807.1, on the reverse strand, counting down.
CGATCAGCAGGGCATCTTCTGGTTCGACGTCAATCCCGGCCGGCGCAGTCTGGGCCGGCTCGACCCGAAGGCCGAGAAGATCGACGTCTATATGACGCCTCCCAACATGTCACCTTTGGGCGGCGCGGTGACGCTCGACGTCGACGGCAAGGGCAAGGTCTGGGCCTCGGCGCCGGACGGCGCCGTGCGCTTCGACCCCGAGACCGAGCGCTTCACCGACTTCAAGTCGCTGTCCTACAAGACCGCGCGCGGCACCGGCATGACCTATGGCGCGGCGGGCGACCGTGACGGCAACGGCTGGTGGTCGCAGATGGCGTTCGACACGGTCGGCAAGGGCGATATGGCGACCGGCAAGACGCTCGAAGTCAAGCTGCCCGCGGTGAAGGCGGAGCTCGACCGTGCCACGCCGGAGGCGCGGGCGTTCTATGAGAAGTTCGACGAGCTGTCTTTCAACAGCCCGTTGCCCTGGCAGCAGGGGCCGCGTCGAATGGGTACCGACAAGAACGCCGACGTGCTCTGGGTCGGCAATTCCTGGGGCGGCAGCCTGACCCGGATCGACACCAAGACGCTCGATGCGACGATCGTTCCGATGCCGGACCCGACCTCGATGCAGCCCTATCATCTGGTGGTGGACAAGAATCACAATGTATGGGGCAACCTGTGGACCAACGACCAGATCCTGAAATACGACCCGGCCAGCTCCAAATGGACGATCTTCGAGCTGCCGGTCCGCGGCACGGAAATCCGTCACATCTCCCTCGATGAGCGCAACGGCGTGACGCAGGTGATCCTGCCGGTCTATCGCACCAACCAGATGGGCGTGATGACATTGCGCAGCGACGCCGATCTCGCGGCGCTCAGGGCGCAGGCGGGGCGGTAAAGGCGTCACGCCGCTTCCGACGGCGGCGCCCTCGAAATCGTGGCGGGCGGGCTGATGCTCCGAAGGGGCGAGGTCCGCCCGCCGCCGTGCTTTTCACGCAGCCGCGTCTCGCGATTTGAAGCGTCGCCGGCGCTGCAAATTGACGCTTGTGCCAAACCGACAAATTGGGCCACATGATCCGCTCTTGGGCGGGGTCCCATGCGCTTGGCCGGGCTTCAGCGAGATCGGAGATGAGGGAATGAGACTGGGCTACTTCACCATGCCGGTTCACCCGATGCACCGGAACTGGGCAGAGACGCTGAAGGAGGATCGCGAGGCCATCATCCTCGCCGACAAGCTCGGCTTCTACGATGCCTTCATGGGCGAGCACCTGACCGACGCCTGCGAGACCATCACCAACAGCATGATGTTCCACGCCACGCTGATCCCGGAGACCAAGCGGATCAAACTCGCGACCGGCACGTCGAACCTTTCCCACATGCACCCGGTGCTGATCGCGGTGCAGGCCGCGATGTTCGACCACCTGTCAGAGGGCCGTTTCATTCTCGGGGTGAGCCCCGGCGCGCTCACCACCGACGCGGAGGCGCTCGGCATCCTGGACCAGGATCGCAACAAGATGTTCGCGGAGTCGATCGACGTGATCCTCGCCATCTGGGAGCGCGATCCCCCCTACGACATCGACTTCCCCGACAACCGCTACAAGGTCTCGACCGGGCGCACGATGACGCTCGATCTCGGGGTCGGCATCATGGCCAAGCCCTACCAGAAGCCGCGCCCGGAGATCGTCGGCACGGTGGTGGCGCCGTTCTCGCCAGGCGTGGTGCTGATGGGCAAGCGCGACTTTCATCCGCTCTCCGCCAACTTTCTGCTGTCGAAGCACCTGAAGTCGCACTGGCAGAACTACTGCAAGGGCAAGGCGGAGGTTGGCGCGGAAGCGAACGTTGCGGACTGGCGGGTGGCGCGGGCGATCTGCGTTCTCGACGACGACAAGATGGCGGCGCGCTACGGTCGTGACGACCCGAAGAGCCCGTATCGATTCTACTACGAGCAGATGCGCGCCAAGATGAAACGCGGCAAGCGGCTCTACGTATTCAAATCGTACAAGGAGCAGCCGGACGAGGAGATTACCCACGACTATGTCATGGATCACTGCGTGATCCATGGCGGCGTCAACAAGGTGGTCGATCAGATCCTGGCCTTGCGCGAAGAGATCGGCGATTTCGGCGAGCTGGTCTATGCCGGAATGGACTGGGCCGAGCCCGCGCTCAACAAGCGCTCGATGCAATTGATGGCCGAGGAGGTCATGCCGCGGGTGAACGCGGCGATCGGCAAGTCAGCTGCCGCGGCCTGATTTGTGAGCGCGGAAGTCACGAGGCCGCGCGCCGCCAGGCCCCCTGGGCGCATGCTCGAGACCGCCCTGCCATTGGCTGGCGTTATCATCGGCATCCTGCTGGTGCTGGGACCGTTTCTGGCGACCGCCATCCGTAGCCTGTTGTTCTGGGACGCGGGCGGCGGGCACCTGTCGCTGCAGAATTTCAACGCGCTGTTCCAGGACCCACGCTTCTATCAGGCGGTCGGCAACACGTTGCTCGCCGGCGCCGGGGCGACCGTGCTCAGCTGCTTGCTGGGCTTCGCGCTCGCCTGGATCGTGTCACGAACCGATCTGCCCGGCCGGCAGTGGTTCGAAATCCTCAACCTCGTGCCGTTCTTCTTGTCGCCCTATGTCGGCGCCGTGGCCTGGATCTATCTCGCCGCGCCCAACAGCGGGATGCTGCAGAACTGGCTCGGCGCGCTCGGCATTTCCCTCGACTTCATCCGC
>DASSJW010000806.1:0-12188 GCA_035690995.1 Xanthobacteraceae bacterium | reverse complement strand
GCCGCGCTCGCGGTCGCCGACCGCGGCTATGTGGTCGAGACCGGCCGGATCGCGGTGAGCGGCAGCGCCGCGCAATTGCTCGCCGACGACCGCGTGCAGGCGGCGTATCTTGGCGTATGAGAGAAGACGCAATGACAATTGCATTTACGCGCATCGCATGGGTTCTACTCGCTGCAATTGCGGCGGCTTGGGCGAGCGCCGGCGCGCGGGCGGAGGACTATCCGACACGGACCATTCGCGCGGTGGTGCCGTTCGCCCCGGCCGGGGTGATGGACCTGGTTGCGCGCATCGTGCTCGAAAGGGTCGGCCAGTCGCTTGGGCAGCAGATCGTGATCGACAATCGCCCGGGCGCGGGCGGGACCATCGCCATTGACCTGGTCGCGCATGCGCCGCCCGACGGCTACACCATCGTGATCGCCGATCCGGCAGGGTCCCTGGCCGCGAGCGTCAGCCTCTACCCCAAACTGAACTACGATCCGATCAGGGATCTCGCCCCGATCGCGCTCATGGGGACATCGGGCGCGGTGCTGTCGGTAAGCAACGCGCTGCCGGCCAAGACGCTGCAGGAATTCGTCGCGCTTGCGAAGAGCCGCCCGGGTGAGCTGCTGTTCGGATCGGCCGGCAACGGCACGCCCGGGCATCTCAACGGCGAGTTGTTCAAGCGGCTCACCGGCATTGACGTCGTCCACGTTCCGTATCGGGTCGGCTCGCAGGCGGTCACCGATCTGATCGCCGGCCGCATCTCGTTTTGGATTTCGCCCATCGCCACCGTGCTGCCGCAGATCCAGGCCGGCCAGTTGCGCCCGCTGGCGGTTTCCGGACGTTCGCGCTCGCGCGAGTTGCCGGACGTGCCGACGGTCAGAGAGAGCGGATTCGGGGACTATGACGTCTCGACGAGTTATGCGCTCTTTGCCCCGGCGGGAACGCCGCAGCCCATCCTCGGCAAGCTCCACGCCGAGGTGAAACGCGCGCTCGAAACCGACAGCGTTCAGCAACGGCTGCGCACCGCGGGGGTCGAGCCCGGCGTCGGCCCTCCCGAAGAGGTCCAGCGCCTGCTGGCGACACGGATTGCGCAATGGTCGGATGTGATCAAGATGTCCGGCATCAGAATCGACGAGCGATGAGTTGAGCAGCAACGTGGACCCCGGCGCAGCACAAGACCTGATCCCGCGTTACCACCAGGCGCTCGACTTCGAAGCGCGATGGCGCGAATTCCCGCCGCCGCCGGACTATTTCAGCGCCACATATCGGCTGTCGCGCGACGAAATGCGCGGGATGCAGGAACAGCGGTTCCTGCGCCAGATGGAACGCGCCTGGCAGGTGCCATTCTATCGCCGCCGCTGGTCGGCGGCGGGGATGGAGCCGGGCGATATCCGCGGCCTCGAGGATCTCGCCAGCATCCCGCCGTTCTCCGTGCACGATATGCGCGAGAGCGCGAGCAACAATCCGCCATGGGCGGACTATATCGGCATCGATCCGGCCGAACATGCGCCGTTGCCGTTAATCCTGCAGACCAGCGGCGGAACGACCGGCCTGCCGCGGCCGATGATCTTTACCCCGCGCGACCGCGAGGTGATGAACATCATCACCGGCCGGCGGCTTTATATGCAGGGCGTGCGCCCGTTCGACCTGGTCCAGGTGGCGCTGTCGATGGGGTTGACCAATGGCGGGGTGCTCGCGCGCGAGGGCATCTGGAAATATACCGGCGCAGTCCCGGTCATGACCGGCTCGGGCGCGCAGACCCCGACGCGGCGACAGATCGAGCTGATCAAGGCGTGGAAGGCGAAATTCCTGATCGGTTTCCCGGCCTATCTGCGGCATATGGGACTGGTCGCGCGCGACGAGCTCAAGATCGATCCGCGCGAGTTGCCGGTGAAGGGATTGATCGTTCATCTCGGCACCGACGACCGCCCGGCGCTGGAGTCGCTATGGGGCGCGGATGTCTACGACACCTATGGCTGCAACGAATGCGGCACCATGGCCGCGGAGTGCAGCCACAAAAACGGCATGCACGTGTTCGAGGACGCCTTCGTCCTCGAAGTCAACGATCCCGAAACCTTGGAGCCCAAGCGGGACGGTGAGCGCGGCGTGGTCTTCATCACGACTTTGTTCAAATATGCCGCGCCGATGATCCGCTACAACATGAACGACGTCACGTCGCTCGCGAGCGGCGAGTGCGCGTGCGGCTGCGTTCATCGCCGCATCACCAAGATCTTCGGCCGCAGCGACAACATGGTGAAGCTGCGCGGCGTGAACGTGTTCCCCGAAGCCATCGGCGCCATCGTCAGCGAGGACGCGCGCACAAACGGTGAATATGTCTGCATCCTGGAGGGCGGCGAGGGTGGGCGTGAGTCCATCACCGTCATGGTCGAGACCGGCGACCCGAGCGTGCCGTCGGGCGTCATCGAGCGCGAACTCGCCGACCGCCTGAAGGAAGCGCTGGGCGTGCGCCTCGCGGTCAAGGCAGTCGAGCGCGGCGGGCTTGATCACCTGACCGGGCTGTCGCAAACCTCCAAGATCAAGCGCCTGATCGACAGGCGTCATCCCGTATCGACCTGAGGCCGCTTGCATGGACAAGGTGACGAAGCTGTTCGACTGCCATTCGCACTGGGGCACCAAGCGCGGCTATCTCTTTCGCACCGAGGCGGAACTCGCCCAGCAGGAAAAGATCTGGAAGACGAAAGCCACCTTCTGGTCCGAAGACGAGATGGCCGACTACTTTCGTCAAAACAATGTGCGCACAATCCTTGATCTCTCGTTCACCAAGTTCCTGCCGATCGAGGAGATCCGCGCTCACCACGACTACGCATTCGAGTTTCAGCGCAAGCACCCCGACGTGGTGTTCGGTCATTGGCTGCAATTCGATCCGCGCCGCGCGCTCGAGGCGATCCGCGAATTCGATCGGGCGCTTGCGGCCGACGCCGGCTTCGTCGGTTTATGCGTCAACGGGCAAGTGCTCGGCATCCCTCCGAGCGATCCCTGCTGGGATCCGCTCTACCAGCTCGCGATCGAGGCCGGCCGGCCGATCATGATCCTCACCGGCCTCACCGGGATCGGGCAGGGACTGCCCGGCGGCAAGGGCATCGTGCTCGACCACGCCCATCCCCGCCACATCGATGCCGTGGCGGCGCGCTTTCCCCAACTGCGCATTCTCGCGGCGCGGCCCGCCTATCCGTGGCAGGATGACATGCTGGCGGTGCTCGCACACAAGCCGAACGTCTCCTACGAGCTGCACGGCTGGGGGCCGCGCCAGTACTCGCCGGCCTTGAAGAAGGCGATCGCCGGCCGCCTGGCCGACCGCGTCATGTTCGGCTGTGATTTTCCGGTGCTGCGATACGAGAAGGTCATGGCCGACTGGAACGCGGAAGGATACTCGCGCGAGGTGCTGGAGAAGGTGCTGTACCGCAACGCCGAGACTTACTTCGGCGCAGACCAGGGTGGGAACAGATGACGTCGCGTATATGGATTGCCGTTGGCGCCTTGCTGATTGCCGGATCGCCGATCGCGGCACAGGAACAGCAGTATCCTTCGCGTCAGGTCGAATTGGTGGTGCCTTTCCCGGCCGGGGGCGGCGCGGACGTCAGCGCCCGCATGGTGGCGCAGATCGCGGGCGACAGCTGGGGCCAGCCGGTCGTCGTCCAGAACAAGGGCGGGGCGACCGGCGCGATCGGGTCCGAATACGTCGCCCGCGCGACGCCCGACGGATACACCCTGTTGCTGGCGACCGGCTCGACCCATGCGGTGCTGCCGGCCTATCGCACCGATCTTCCCTACGACACCGTGACCAGCTTTGCCCCGGCAACGCTGGTGGCGATCATCCCGAACATGCTGGTGGTGAACCCAAAGAAGGTTCCGGTCACCAGCGTCGCCGAGCTGATCAAGTATCTCAAGGAGAATCCGGGCAAGCTCAATTTCGCCAGCTCGGGGCCCGGCAGCTCCATTCATTTCGCCGGCGAGCTGTTCAAGCTGATGACGCGGACCGAGATGACGCACGTCTCCTACCGCGGCAGCGCGCCCGCGCTCAACGATCTGCTGGCGGGCAGTGTCGATCTGATCTTCGACAACATGCCGGTGGTCTGGCCCCAGGTGCAGCAGGGAAACCTGCGCGCGTTGGGGGTGGCGAGCCTCGAGCGTACGCCGTTGGCGCCGCACATCCCGGCGATCGCGGAGACCCTGCCGGGGTTCGAGGCCGTGTCGTGGGTCGGGATCGTGGCGCCGGCCGGGACCCCGGCCGCCATCGTCGACAAGATCTCGCAGGTCTTTGGAGCCGCCGTGCTGCGACCGGAAATCGTCAGCCGGCTTCAGGAACTCGGATACACACCCGCCCGCAACACGCCGGCCGAGTTTACTCAATTCATCCGCGACGACCGGGCGAAATGGCAGCGCGTCGCGCGCGAGGCGAACCTGTCGGCGAAGTAACGAGCGGTCATCGCTGCTGGACAAGGGGAATATCATGCCGGATGGGAACGATCGCAGAGCGCGCGGCCTTGCCGTCTACAAACAGATGGGCTGGGGCGAAAACACCGCCGTCAAGGAACTGGACGAGGACCTGTGGCAGTTCACCACCGACGTGCTGTTCGGGGAAATATGGTCGCGACCAGGGCTGAGCCTGCGCGAACGCGAGCTGGTGACCTTGGCGACGCTGATGGCGGCGAAGGCGGACGGCATCGCGCTGCACATGCGCCATGCGCACAATCTCGGCATCACCTTCGATGAGATGAAGGAAGTGATCCTGCAGTCGACGATCTATCTCGGCATGCCGAAAGCGCTATTCGCCATGCGCAAGCTCAAGGCGGTCATGGCTGAGGCGGCCGCAGGCGGCGGGACCGGCGCGAAGGCATAAGGGGGCGTTCTTTTCGGCAGGCATCGTGCCGGCGTCGGCTGGATTGCCGGTGCGCGTGCTCGCGCTTCGTCATGCAACCTGAATTTGCGAGTTTTGTCGCAGGTCGGCGGTGTTTTCCGGGTTCAATCCGATGGCTGCCAGTCCCGGCCGGTGTTAGCATCCGGCAGATGCCGGGCCGAAATCACTGAAAAGGAGATGGGGTCCATGCCAGTTGCGCTGAGATTGGCGACGCTCGCGGTCGCTGCGGTTGCTTTGCTCGGAACGGCCGCCAGCGGCTATGCGCAGGAACCGATCCGCATCGGCGTTCTGCAGCCGATGACGGGCCCGGCGACCAAGAACGGCACCGAGAACTTTACCGCGATGCAGATCGCTCGCGAGATGATCAACGAGCGCGGCGGCGTCAATGGACGCAAGGTCGAATTCCTGCTCGCCGACATTCCAACTCCGACCGCGGCGATCAGCGAGACCGAACGCCTCACCACCAAGGACGGGGTCAAGATCACCCTCGGCTCCGGAGTATCGCTGCTCGCGGTTCCGGTCAGCCAGGCGGCCGAGCGCCATGGTGTATTCCACTGGGAAACGGCGGGCGCGGCCGACATCATTACCAAGCGCGGCTTCAAATACACGTTCCAGGTCGGGCCGGCGGCGTACCGCTATGGCCACGCGGCGGTGGACCTCACGCTCGGCGAACTCGCCAAGCGGCTCGGCAAATCTCCCTCCGACCTGCGCATCGCGCTGTTGTGGGAGAACCGGGCGTTCGGCAAGTCCGTGGGCGATTCCATCCGCGCCTATGCCAAGGAAAAGAACATCGCGCTGGTCTACGACGAAGGATATGACCAGTTTCTCACCGACATGACGCCGATCGTCCAGCGGCTGAAGGATGTCAAGCCGGACGTGCTGATCGCGATCTCGTTTCCCAACGATGCGATCCTGTTTCAGCGCAAGGCCAAGGAGCTCGATTTCAACGTCGGGGCGATGGTCGGCGTGAGCGCCGGCTATTCCAATCCCGATCTGCGTGACTCCATCGGCGACATGGTCAACGGCATCTTCGTTTCGGACTTTGCCGCACGGGTGAATCCCAAGGCGCTGACCCCGGAGACGCTCAAGATCGCGGACGAGTTCTTCAAGCGCTACGACGACAAGATGAAGCGTCCGCCGGCGGGACATGCCTCCTCGGCGTTCTCGGCGACCTGGGCGCTGTTCACCGAAGTGTTCCCGAAGGCCAAGGCCTTCGAGCCGGCGGAGCTGCGCGAGATCGCGCTCAAGCTCGACCTGCCCGAGGGCAGCCTCGCCAACGGCAGTGGCATCAAGTTCACCAACAACGACTGGCCCACCGATCCCAAGGACGCCGGCCAGAATCTCCGCGCCTCGATCGGCGTGTGGCAATGGCAGAAGACCGGCAACAATCAGGTATTCCCGCCCAAACTGGCGACCACCGAGCCGGTCATGGTGCCGCTGCCGAACTGGAGCCAGCGCTGACGTGACACCCTGGCGCGGAGCCGCGTGGTACCACGCGGCATTCCGACGTAGGCAGCGCGGGTCTCCAACGGGACCATGACCACCGTCGGCCAGCTCGTTTTTTCCGGCCTGCTCATCGGCGGCATCTATGCCCTGATGAGCATCGGGCTGACGCTGATTTTCGGCGTGTTGCGCATCGTCAATTTCGCCCACGGCGAATTCCTGATGGTCGCGATGTACGGCGCCTGGGCGATGACGAGGTATCTCGGCCTCAACCCATACTATTCCATCGTGGCGATCGTGCCGGCCATGTTTCTGTTCGGGATCGTGGTGCACCGCCTGATCGTCATGCCGGCGCTCGACAAGCCGCACCTGGTCGTCGTGTTTGCGACCATGGGACTGTCGATCCTGATGCAGAACGTCGCGCTCATGGCGTTGTCGGCCGACCTGCAGGATGTGCCGCCGATCCTCGGAGGGCGTTCGTTCACCTTCGGCCCATTCTATGCCAAGCCCGAATTGCTGATCGGCTTCGCCGTCGCGGTCGCCTGCACGCTCGGACTGCGCTTCATGTTGCAGGCGACCTACCTCGGCAAGGCCATCCGCGCCACCGTCCAGGACGGCGAGGCGGCCCAGCTCATGGGCGTTCCGGTTCCGCGCATCTTCCTCATCACCTTCGCCGCCGGCTCCGCGCTGGTCGGTCTCTCCGCCTGCATCATGACGCCGTTGTTCTCGGTGTTTCCGACGGTGGGCCTCAACTTCGTGCTGATCGCGTTTGTGATCGTCGTGCTGGGCGGCATGGGCAGCATCGAAGGGGCGCTGCTCGGCGGCATCTGCATCGGCATCGTCCAATCGCTGAGCAGCTACTACATCGCGCCCGCCTTCGGGCAGATGTTCTTCTTCATGCTGTTTCTGCTGGTGATGATCTTCCGCCCCGCCGGCCTGCTCGGCCGCAAGGGCGAGGCCACCCTCGGCATCAACGACTGAGCCGGCATGGACGCGGCGCCGCTCACATCCAAACGACGAACCGGACGGTGGCGGCTGCTGCCCGAACGCGGCACGATTTCGCTGTTCGAACTGCTCCTGCTTGCCATCTGCCTCGTGCTCGTCGCCGTCCCGCTGCCGCAATATCTCCAGGATGTCCTCATCCAGACCTTCTTGTGGGCCGGACTCGCACTGGCGTGGAATATCGCGGGCGGCTTTGCCGGGCTCATATCATTCGGGCACGCGGCGTTTTTCGGCATCGGCGCCTACACCTCGAGCATCCTTGCGGCGAACTATGGCCTCACGCCCTGGATCGGGTTGTGGATCGGCGGCGCCCTGGCCGCGGCGTTCGGCGCGGTGCTGACGCTGGTCTGCGCCCGGCTGCGCGGGCCGTTTTTCATCCTTTCGACGCTCGCCGCCGCCGAGGTGGTCCGGATCGCGGCGCTCAACTGGGCGGCGTTGACGGGCGGCGCGGAGGGCTTCTCGATCCTTCCGATCGCGAGCATCGCCAATATGGTGTTCGAGTCGAAGACCACCTATGCCGCTTTGATGCTCGGATACTTCCTCCTGATCTACGCCATCACCAAAGCGGTCGAGGGCTCGCGTTACGGCTACTACCTGTTTGCGGCGCGGGATGACGAGGAGGCGGCCAGCGCAGCCGGCGTCAATCCGCTGCTGGCGCGCACCGGCGCCATGTGCCTGAGCGCCTTCCTTGCCGGCATCGGCGGCTCGCTGTTCGCGCAGTATTTTCTATTCCTCGACCCCACGCACGTGATCTCGCCCGAGCTGTCGTTCCAGTTCGCGCTCCTTCCGGCGCTGGGCGGTCTCGGCACGGCGATCGGGCCGGTGCTCGGTTCGTTCGTCATCACGCCGCTGTCCGAGCTGCTGCGCTCCTATTTCGGCGGCGCGGGCGCGGGCCTGCATCTCGCGATTTACGGCGCCGTGCTCGTGGTGGTGATGCTGTATTTTCCCAGCGGCATTGCCGGCGCGCTGCAGCGGCTGGCGGAGCGTGGCCGCAAGGGCGCGCCATGACGGCTCTGCTCGAGGTCCGACAGCTGACCCGTACGTTCGGCGCCCTCGCCGCGGTCGCGGGGGTCAGCTTCTCGGTCCGGCAGGGGGAGCTTGTCGGCCTGATCGGACCTAACGGCGCCGGCAAGAGCACGCTCTACAACCTGATCGCCGGCGCAATCGCACCGACTTCGGGCGAGATCGTGTTCAAGGACCGGCCGGTCGCCGGTTGGAAGCCGTACCAGGCCGCGCGTGCCGGCGTCGCGCGCACCTTTCAGATCCCCAAGCCCTATCGCCACCTCTCGGTGCTGGAGAATGTGGCATTGAGCGCCATGCTGCACGATCGGACGGTCGCGGCGGCATGCGGAAGCGCGCAGGCGATACTGGCCGATGTCGGCCTGGCCGACTATGTGGACGCGCCGGTGGGCAACCTGACCGTTGGTCTCCTCAAGCGGCTCGAAGTGGCGCGCGCTCTGGCGCTGCGTCCGAGCCTCGTGCTGTTCGACGAGATCATGGCCGGCCTGACGCCGAGTGAGGTCAGGGGGATGACCAACCTGGTCGCCGGGCTGCCCGCGCGCGGCATCACGGTGATCTGGGTCGAGCACGTGCTCTACGCCATCATGAAGACGGCGCCGCGCATCATGGTGCTCCACCGCGGCGAGCTGATTGCCGACGCCGCTCCCGAGGTGCTGGTCAAGGATCCTGCCGTGATCAAGGCTTATCTCGGAGAGGAGACGAGCCTTGCTTAGCGTGGAAAGCCTCGACGCGTTCTACGGCCCGGTGCAGATCCTCCACGGCATCGACCTCGCCGTCGACACCGGGCAGATCGTCGCGCTGGTCGGCGCCAACGCCGCCGGCAAGAGCACGCTGATGTTCTCGCTCGCCGGCCTGCGCACCGTATGCAAAGGCCGGATCTCGATCGGTCGGGAGCGTATCGAGGCCCTGCCGGCCTATGAGCGCGTGGTGCGCGGCCTCGTGCTGGTGCCGGAACGGCGGCGGCTGTTTCCGTTCATGACGGTGCTCGAAAACCTGGAGATGGGCGCCTATTGCGCGGCCGCGCGCCGGGCCCGCAACGAGACGCTCGAGCAGGTCTATGCGCTGCTGCCGGTGCTGGCCGAGCGCCGCAGCCAGATCGCTCGCTCCCTCAGCGGCGGCGAACAGCAGATGCTCGCTATCGGGCGCGCGTTGATGGCGAAGCCACAGGTGCTGCTGCTGGACGAGCCGACCGAAGGCCTGGCTCCGATCTATGTAAAGCTGCTGTTCGATCTCCTTCGCACGCTGCGCGATCTCGGCCACACGATCCTGATCGTGGAGCAGAACGTGCACCACGTGCTGCGCGCCGCCGATCGCGCCTACGTGCTCGAGAACGGAAGGATCGTCATGCAAGGCGCCGGCGCCGAGCTTCTCGCCGATGACCGCTTGAAGGTCGCGTATTTGGGGCTGTGAAATGGTCACGGATATTCACTGTCATTTCATTCCGGACGAGCTGTTCAAGTTCGTGCAGGCGCGCAAGGAGTTCGACACGCGCGTGACGGCCATGGATGGCGAGCGCATCGATATCACGGTACGTGGCATGCACTTCGGCTTGAACCCGACCTTCTTCGAGCCGGCGCGACAGGTCGCCCGCATGGACGGACTGGGCATCGATCGCACCGTCATTTCGCTCGCGACCCCACTGGTCAATTACTATCTCGAGCCCAAGATTGCATGCGAGGCCGCGCGCCTGTGCAACGACGGATTTGCCGAGCTCCTCGCCGCGGACCCGAAGCGCTTTCTGGCCTGGGCGTTTCTGCCCATGCAGGATCCGGTGGCGGCGGCGGCAGAGCTTCGCCGGTGCGTGCGCGATTATGGATTCGTCGGCGGCCACGTGGCGACCAATGTGCGTGGAACCTACCTGCCGGACGAGGCCTTCCGCCCGATCTTCGACGCGGCCAAGGAACTCGACGTCCCGCTGTTCCTCCATCCCGTCGATCCGCCCGGGCGGGACCGCACCGGCGACTACGAATTGACCGTGGTCGCAGGCTATCTGTTCGATTCCACGATCAACATCTTCCGCATGATCTGCAGCCATTTCCTGGATCGCTACCAGGGCATGAAATTGGTCTGCGCCCATACCGGCGCGTTCAGCTTGTTGCTGCGCAACCGCATGCAGCGCGAGGTCGACACCAACGCGACGCTGTCTGGTGCCCTGCCGCGCAAAGTCGGCGACTATCTGCGTGACTTCTACTTCGATACCGTGTGTTTCGAACCGGACTACCTGCGCTACGCCGCAGGCATCGTGCCAGCGGAGCATCTGCTGCTCGGGAGCGACGCGCCGTTTCCGTTGGGAGAGCCGGATCCGGTCAACTTCGTTCGGCGTGCGCTGCCGGCGCAACAGGCGGAGCTGGCGCTGTCCGGCAACTTTCGGCGCCTGATCGGGAGATAGTTATGGACATTCGCCGGCTGCTGCTCCTCTGCGACACCGTCAACAGCGAGGGCGGGTTGCCTGCCGTTCGGCCGGTCAGCCGCGTCGCCGCCTGCGCGGTGATCAGGAATCCGCTGGCTCGCGTCGCGCGCGACGATCTGGGTGAGCTGGTACCGCTCGGGGCCGAGCTGGGCGACCTCCTGGTTCGCAAGGCGCTGGCCGTCTTGCCGAACGCGCCGGTGAGCTACGGCAAGGCCGCCATCGTCGGGCTCGACGGCGACATCGAGCATGCCGCCGCCATTCTCCATCCGCGCATGGGCAAGCCGATGCGCGAGGCCATCGGCGGCGGAAAGGCGATCATCCCGTCCAACGTCAAGGTCGCGGCGGCGGGAACCGCGATCGACGTGCCGCTGTCCGACCGCGACGATGTGTGGGTATTCGACCACATCGACACCATCACGGTGGCCGTTCCCGACGCGCCACGGCCGGGCGAGATCGTGGTCATCGTTGCACTCGCCGATGGGGGCAGGCCGCGGCCACGCATCGACAAGGATGGAGCGCGGCCGACAGGGTCGATCCGCTGAGGTGCTTGTGCATTTTACCGCATCGCGGAACCTCGGTTGATCTCGGGGGCTAAAGCGACCATCAAATCGATGGTCGCGGGCCCCCGCAACCGATTTCGCATTCCCCCGCCAATCGTGGACTTGGGCGCGGCTCAGAGCCCGAACGGATACGTATCCGGCATTTCCTCGAGCGCCTTGGTTTCGAATGGCGTCACGGCTTTGGTTTGGTCGAACCAGATATACTCGTCGAATTGCCGCGGGAGGATCGCCTGGAAATAGTGGCTCGCGAGTTCCGTCTCCGGCCGATAGATCACGCCGATTGCACGCTCCAGCCGCGGTTTGTCGACGTCGACCACGCCGCTTAACGCGAATTGGCGCAGATCGAGGCAGAACGAGGCGATGCCCGATTCATGGCAACTTCCCTCGTAGCTCTGCGCGATGGCGGGCACAACCGACTTGATCTCCATCGGCCCACCCCAATCGGAGGCCGCGGCGACGGTGCCGCTGCTGGTGCCGAACCCGATAGCGTAGACACGCTTGCCAAATTCCTTCCGGCAGAGATGACCGATGTTGTACTCGCCGCGGGCGAACATCTCTGTCGCTGAGGCGTCGCCAATATGGGAATTGTGCGCCCAAACGATCGCCTTGGCCTTGTCGCCGTAAAAGGCCAGCAACGTTTTCAGCGTCTCGAACATGTGGCTGTCGCGGAGATTCCAGGATGCCCGGGAGCCATAGTACATGATCCGATAATATTGCTCGGCGTTTGCGATCAGCCGGGCGTTCTGCACGGCATCCATGAACCGCTCGCCATCGCGATCGGTGTAGGCGCGGCGCTTGTGCAGGAGATCGGTGAGAACGACAGCGACTTCCGATTCGCAGGTCGGGTAGGCGCCGGTAAGGGCGGCGTGGCCATAAGTGGCGGGATCCGACT
>DASSJW010000805.1:0-10802 GCA_035690995.1 Xanthobacteraceae bacterium | reverse complement strand
CGGCATCGGCCACATGCTGCGCCAGGGATTTCACGTGGTCGAGCGCGCGCCGTCCGCCCGGCGAGAGCGCGACCCAGGGGCCGCGCGTGCCGAGCACTTCGTAATTGATGTTCGCGCCGCGCACATTGGCGATGGGCATCGGTTTCCTCCGTTCTTGCCGTTGCCGCAGTCTATACCGGCAAAGTCGAGGCCGTCTCGATCCCTGTCTTCGTCCGCACGGCGTGCTCGCTTGACCGCGTCCCTCAAATCGCGCGACCCTTGCATACCGCCGTCGGCGGCGAGCCTGAGGTCGTTCCCCATGCGCTACGAACTCTACTACTGGCCGACGATCCAGGGACGCGGCGAGTTCGTGCGCCTCGCACTGGAAGAGGCGGGCGCCGACTATGTCGACGTGGCGCGGCGCGGCAAGCGCGGCGTGCCGGCGATGATGAAGTTCATCGAGGGCGCGCGCATCGCGCGTCCGCCGTTCGCGCCGCCGTTCCTGCGCGCCGGCAAGCTGGTCATCGGCCAGACCGCCAACATCCTGCTCTATCTCGGCGGCCGCCTCGGGCTTGCGCCGCGCGACGAGGCGGGGCGGCTGTGGGTGCATCAGTTGCAGCTCACCATCACCGACCTGGTGGTGCTGATCCACGACACCCACCATCCCGTCACCGGCTATCTCTATTACGAGCAGCAGCGCGCGGCCGCCAAGCTCGCCACCAAGTATTTCTGGCGCTACCGGCTGCCCAAGTTCCTGCGCTATTTCGAGCGCGTGCTCGACAACAGCGGCGGCCCCTATGTGCTCGGCCGCAAGCTCTGCTACGTCGACCTCTCGCTGTTCCAGATCGTCGAGGGGCTGCGCTACGCCTTTCCCAAGCGGATGAAGCGGTTCGAGCGCCAGGTGCCGCGCCTCGTCGCGCTGCATGACCGCGTCGCCAAGCGCCCGCGCATCGCCGCCTACCTTGCCTCGGATCGGCGCATCGCATTCAGCCAGTGGGGCATCTACCGCTATTTCAAGGATCTCGATTCCTGACCCAGGGTTACTGGTCTTGCGCCGCCGGCGATGCGCGGACCAAGATGCCGGGGTGCGGGGATGCTGCTCATGGACGTCCATTCCGATCACACGCAACGGGCGCGCGCCGAGGCTCGCGCCGATCTCATCCGGCGCCTGTTCGCGGTGGCGATCAGCGTGGGATTTGCCGCGACGCTCGCGCGCATGACCTGGGTGCAGAACGGCGCGCTGCCGGACCCAGCCGAGCTCAATCAAACCCTCATCCTCGGGACCGCGCTGCTGGCGGCAATTCTGGGCTGGGACGGTCCGCTGCTGGCGATGACCGACAAGCCGCTGTTCGGATTCTGCCGGTTTCTCATCAACCTCGCGCTGGTCTTCATCTACATGTTTCTGCTGATGGCATCGGCTCATCCCGAATGCCTGCTGTGGACGCTCTCGGTCATTTTCGCCCTTTAAGTGCTCTGGGATGTTTTGGCGATGCGGGAACGGATCGCGAGCTACGATCCCGCGCTCGCGGGCGTGCAGCACGCCACGGCGGGGCAGATCTGGAATATCTATGCCGGCGGCTTCGCGGGCCGGCCGCAAATTCCGCGCGGGCCTGCGATCACGCTCGCCTGGGCCGGCTATTTCGTCCTGCTCGCGCTCATCGCGAACGGCCGCGCCTACGAGCATCTGCGCACGACATGCGTGTTCGCGCTGATCGGGCTCGTGAGCTTCTGGATCGACGCCACCCCCCGGCAGGAGAACGGCACCGGCTACCGCATGGGCAGGCGGATATTCCTCATCCTGGGCGCGCTGGTTGCGGCGACGATCTATTTCCGGCTCCGGCCCGGCGCGTGAGGCGCAATGGCGCCGGGCGGCTGGCGACGGCGGCGCTCATCCCACGGCGCTGAGCACCTTGCCGCCGGCGGTGACCGGCTTGGCGGCGACCAGCACGAACGCGATGACGCACGGCGCCGTGCCCTTGTTCACCCAGTTGTGGATGGTGCCGCGCTGCACCAGCACGTCGCCGGCCTTGAGATGCACGCTCTTGCCGTCGTCGAGCTCCATGTCGATCTCGCCCGAGATCACCACCGCGTAGTCGATCGAGTCGGTGCGGTGGTTGCGCGGCGCCACGCCGGGACCGAAGCTCACCACCCGGAACACGGTGCCGTTGTCGAGCGTGGTGCCGACCTTGCGCGCGGAGGTATCGGCGTCGCCGCCGTTGTCGACCGGGAAGCCCTCGCTGGTCCAGATCACGGCGGCGTGCGCGCCCGGCCGGCCCTGGATGACGTTCCTGGCGGTCTCGTCGATCGTCACGATCGCGCGGCCGTTCTTGTCGTGACCAGTGACGACGCGGCGGACGGTGAGGCTCATCGGATATCTCTCCCTGGGCGTTTGATGGGGCCGGATCATTCGCCGAACCCGGCACCGATTGCAATGCATGGGGCAGGGGCGTAGCGACAGCCGCACGGCCCGTCCGAGCGACTGGCCGGTCCCCGGATTGCGCCGTGCTCGGTCCGGGCTACATTTGCTGCAACCTTGCGACAGGACCGCCATGAACGCCCCCGCCACCATTACGCCGCCCTACAAGCACACGCCGCTGTTCCCGCTCGGCAAGGATTCAACGCGCTATCGCAAGCTCACGTCGGAGGGCGTGCGCGTCGAGAGCGTCGGCGGCCGCGATCTCATCGTGGTCGAGCGCGAGGCGCTCCGCGCGCTGGCGGAAGCGGCGTTCGGCGACATCAACCATCTCCTGCGCCCGGGCCACCTCAAGCAGCTGCGCAAGATCCTCGATGACCCGCAGGCGAGCGACAACGACCGGTTCGTGGCCTACGATTTTCTCAAGAACGCCAACATCGCCGCCGGCGGCGTGCTGCCGATGTGCCAGGATACCGGCACCGCCATCATCATGGGCAAGAAGGGCCGGCTCATCTTCACCGACGGCGACGACGAGGCGGCGCTCGCCGAAGGCGCCCGCGACGCCTACCTCAAGCGCAACCTGCGCTATTCCCAGCTCGCGCCCATCTCCATGTTCGAGGAGAAGAACACCCGCTCGAACATGCCGGCGCAGATCGAGATCTATGCCGAGGGCCAAGGTGAGAACGACGGCGCCTACAAGTTTTTGTTCATCGCCAAGGGCGGCGGCTCTGCCAACAAGTCGTTCCTGTTCCAGGCGACGCCGTCGATCCTCACCCATGACCGCCTGATCGCCTTCCTCAAGGAGAAGGTGCTCACGCTCGGCACCGCCGCGTGCCCGCCCTATCACCTCTCGATCGTCATCGGCGGCACCTCGGCCGAGCTCACGATGAAGACGGTCAAGCTCGCCTCCTGCCGTTATCTCGACGATCTGCCGACGCAGGGCTCGGAAGACGGCCACGCCTTCCGCGACCTGCAGATGGAAGAGGAGGTGCATAAGCTGACGCAGTCGCTGGGCGTAGGGGCGCAGTTCGGCGGCAAATATTTCTGCCACGACGTGCGCGTGATCCGGCTGCCGCGCCATGGCGCCTCGCTGCCGATCGGGCTCGGCGTGTCGTGCTCGGCCGACCGCCAGGCGCTCGGCAAGATCACGCGCGACGGCGTCTATCTCGAAGAGCTCGAGCGCAACCCGGCGCAATATCTGCCCGACGTCGATCCCGCGACGCTGGGCGGCGACGTCGTCCGCATCGACCTGCGCCGGCCGATGAAAGAGATTCTCGCACAGCTCTCGAAGTATCCGATCAAGACCCGGCTGTCGCTCACCGGCCCCATGATCGTGGCGCGCGACCTCGCGCATTCCAAATTGCGCGAACGCCTGGAGCAGGGACAGGGGCTGCCCGATTATTTCAAGAACCATCCGGTCTATTACGCCGGTCCCGCCAAGACGCCCGCGGGCTATGCCTCGGGCGCGTTCGGCCCGACCACCGCGGGGCGCATGGATTCCTTCGTCGGCGATTTCCAGGCCGCCGGCGGGTCCATGGTGATGCTGGCCAAGGGCAACCGCTCGTCGGCCGTGCGCGAAGCCTGCCACAAATACGGCGGCTTCTACCTCGCCTCGATCGGCGGCGCCGCCGCGAACCTCGCCGAGCATTGCATCAAGAAGGTCGAGACGGTGGAATATCCCGAGCTCGGCATGGAGGCGATCTGGAAGATCGAGGTGGAGAATTTCCCTGCCTTCATCGTGATCGACGACAAGGGCAACGATTTTTTCAAGGAATTGAATCTGGGGTAGCGCCGTTGCGGCCGAGCGAAGCGCGGGCCGGGTCCATGGCTGAGGATGACGCGGCACCGGTGTTTGTGCGAGACTACCGGTTCAACAATCTGTCACATGCAGGATGATGCGTATGGCTTGGATCAAGACAACCGACATTGCCTATGGCCGGCTCCGCTCCCCGGATCTCGACGTGGCGGAGGAGTTCCTCACGCGCTTCGGAATGGTGCGCGCCGAGCGCACCGCCACCGCGCTCTACATGCGCGGCACCGATCCCGCGCACCACATCCATGTCACCGAGAAGGGCGAACCGAAATTCGTCGGGCTTGCCTACTACGCGGATAGCGAAGATGACCTCAAGCGCCTGGCCAAGGCGCCCGGCGCGTCGGCGGTGGAAGCGATCGACGAGCCCGGCGGCGGCAAGCGCGTGCGGCTCACCGAGCCGAACGGCTATCAGATCGAGGTCGTGCACGGCATCGCCGAGCTGCCGGCGATCGAGACCAAGCGCCAGAAGCTCAACACCGGCGAGGCGCCGCTGTCGCGCGCGGGCGAGCTGATGCGGCTGCCCAAGGGCCCCTCGCACGTGAAGCGCATCGGCCATGGCGTGCTGATGACGCCGAAGTTTCACGAGACCGTGGGCTGGTTTCGCGAGATGCTGGGCTTCGTCTGTTCGGATGATGTCTATGTGGGCGAAAAGAACAATCTGATCGGCTCGTTCAATCGCTGCGACCGCGGCGATGCCTATGTCGATCACCACGTCTTCTTCTGCCTCAACCACACCAAGACCGGGCTGAACCACCTGTCGTTCGAAGTGCCCGATATCGACGATGTCGCCATGGGCCACGATTATCTGGCGCAGTTCGGCAAATACGAGCACATGTGGGGCATCGGCCGGCACGTGCTGGGCAGCCAGGTCTACGACTACTGGGCCGATCCCTGGGGCCGCGTGCACGAGCACTGGGCCGACAGCGACCGGCTGAACCTCGCCAATGGCTCGAACCTGGTGCCGGCGGAAGAGGCGCTCACCTCGCAATGGGGCGAGGCGCCGCCGTCGAAATTCATCGACCACGCCAGCCCGTAGCACGGGGTGATCGCGTCGCGTGACGCCGCGGATTGTCCGTTTACGCGAGTGTTACGCCGGCATGCACCGGCGTGACGCACACGCGACACCGCGGTCGGCTGTCGGAATCGGCTTGCGGCCACGCTGGGGCGGCGCGATAACCTCGTGCAGGAGGTGCGGCGATGATCACCACCCTCGTGCAGTTCCAGCTCCCGACGGCCATCACGCTCGAAGAGGCCACGCGCCGTTTCGAAGCGAGCGCGCCGAAATACCAGAACCTCGCCGGGCTGATCCGCAAATACTACCTCCGCTCCGAGGACGGGCGCATCGCCGGCGGCATCTATCTCTGGGAATCCCGGCGCGCGGCCGAGCGCGTTTATGACGGGGAATGGCGCCAGCGCGTGGAGCAACTCTATGGCGCCAGCCCGACGATCACCTGGTTCGACAGCCCGGTCATCGTCGACAATCTCACCGGCGGCACGATCACGAAGGCAGCATAACCATGCAACACGACGACAACACCACGCGGCGCACGGTCCTGGCGGTGGCGGCAGGCGGCGCGGCCGTCGCGGCGAGCGGTGCCGCGCTGGCGCAGCAGGCGCGCGCGAAGGGCCCGCTGGTCTGGCTCGACATGGACCAGCAGGCGCTCGACGACGCCTATGACCAGGTGGTCTATGCGCCCACTCGAGAGCAGGTCGCCAAGCGCCGGATCGCCAACAGCGACAAAGCCCGCGCCGTCATCGGGGCGCCCGAGCGGGTCGCCTACGGACCGAGCGAGATCGAGAAGCTCGACATCTATCGCACCAAGCAAGCCAACGCGCCGGTGAACATCTTTGTCCATGGCGGGGCGTGGCGCGCCAACCGCGCCGAGGACTATGCGTGCCTCGCCGAGCCGTTCGTGAAGGCGGGGGCGCACTACGTCATTCTCGACTTCACCAATGTCGACGACGCTGGCGGCAGCCTCTTCCCCATGGTCGAGCAGGTGCGGCGTGCGGTGGGCTGGGTCTACAAGAATGCCAAGAGCTTCGGCGGCGATCCCAACCGGCTTTATCTGAGCTCGCATTCCTCCGGGTCTCACATCGGCGGCTGCGTGGTGACGCACGACTGGCGCAAGGACAACCTGCCGGCCGACATTCTCAAGGGCGCGACCCTGGGGAGCGGCATGTACGATCTCAAGCCGGTGCGGCTCTCGAAGCGCTCGAAATACGTCAAGTTCACCGACGAGATGGAAGAGGCCTTGAGCGCGCAGCGCCACATCGACAAGCTCAACCTGCCGCTCATCCTCGCCTATGGCACCTACGAGACGCCGGAATTCCAACGCCAGAGCCGCGATTTCTACGCGGCGGTGAAGGCGGCCGGCAAACCAGTCGAGCTCTTGGTCGGCGAAGGCTACAACCATTTCGAGATGCTGGAGACGCTGGCTAATCCCTATGGCCTGCTCGGCCGCGCCGCCCTGGCGCAGATGGGTTTGACGCCGGCGGCATGAGGGGGGGCGACATGCCATCGGATGACGATGCGTCCGGTCATCCGGTGACGCGGCGGACCCTGGTCGGCGGCGGCGCCGCGCTGCTCGGCGCAACCGGGCCGGCACTGGCGCAGCGGCCGGCGCAACCGCCGCGGGCCAAGGGGCCGCTGGTCTGGCTCGACATGGACCAGCAGGAGCTCGACGACGCCTACGACCAGGCCGTCTATGCCCCCAACCGCGACCACGTCCTCAAGCGCTGCACCCACAACAGCGAGCTCGTGCGCGCGCGCCTCGGCGCGCCCAGGCGCTTCGCCTATGGCGCCGGCGCGATGGAAGGCCTCGATGTGTTCACCACCAAGGCCGCGAACGCTCCCGTCAACGTCTTCGTGCATGGCGGCGCCTGGCGCACCGGGCTCGCGGCGAACTACGCCTATGCGGCGGAGATGTTCGTCAATGCCGGCGCTCACCACGTGGTGCTCGATTTCAACAACGTGCTCGAGACCGGCGGCGATCTGATGGTCATGGCGGAGCAGGTGCGCCGCGGCGTGGCCTGGGTCTACCGCAACGCCGCGAGCTTCGGCGCGGATCCGGAGCGGCTCTATGTCTGCGGCCATTCTTCCGGCGGCCACCTCGCGGGCGTGCTGCTGACCACGGACTGGCAGAAGGACTTCGGCTTGCCGCCGACCGTGATCAAGGGCGGCGTGTGCGGAAGCGGCATGTTCGATCTCAAGCCGGCGCGGCTGTCGAAGCGTTCGGCCTATGTGAAATTCACCGACGAGACCGAGGACAAGCTCAGCCCGCAGCGCCATCTCGACCTGCTGGTGGCGCCGGTGCACCTCGTCTACGGCACGCTGGAAACGCCGGAATTCCAGCGCCAGAGCCGCGATTTCGCCGCCGCGGCCAAAGCGGCGGGAAAGCAGGTTGCGGTGTCGGTGATGGAAAGCTGCAACCACTTCGAGGTGATGGAGCAGCTCGGCAATCCCTACAGCCTGTTCGGCCGCGCGGTGCTGGAGCAGATGCGGCTCGCGCCGGCCTGACATCCTCGCGCCGCTCGCGAAGCCGGCGATCCGGCATTGCGCAACGCCTCGTCTCCTTCGGCGACCGCGTTGGGGCGGTATGACGATTGCTTGACAACGTCTTACTGGCGCGGGCAGATCCGAGTCACCGCCGGCGGTGAGCGGAACGCACTCCATACCCGCGGCGATGACGGAGATTGCGCCGATGAAGCTCACCGCCTGCGTCGCCATCCTGGGTGTTGTCGGCGGTTCCTTGATCATGTCCGCCGGCCACGCGGAGACGCCGGAGGAGTGGATCACGCTCGGCGCCCGCGTGCATGGCGGGTTTGGCGCCTTCATCCCGGCCGGGATTCGCATCGGCCTCGATGCGCTCGAGCGGCTCAAAGCCGAGCCGCGGGGCGTGACCGTCACCTTCTACACCGGCGAGACGTCGCCCTGCCCCTGCATCGCGGACGGCGTGATGCTCGCGACCCAGGCGAGCCCGGGGCAGGGGACGCTGCAGGTCGCCGCCGAAAAGGCGCCTCCCGGGACGCTCGCGGTGGTGATCGTCCGCGATCGCAAGACCGGCGCCGGCGTGCGCTACAGCATATCGGACGCCTGGATGGCCAGGATTGCCGACTGGAACAAGACGCTCGACCCGGCCGGGCGCTATGCGGCGGTGATGGGTGCGCCCGGGCTGTTCGATGTTGCGGCCATGCCGTGACGGGCGTGGCGCAAAGGCCACACTGATCTAGAGATATGCGCCCGTCTGCCATTGGCGGGTTGGCAAGCGACGCCGGTTTGATAAACATCGTGGTCGCCTAGTCATGGGCGTTTCCTCCCTTTGACTTGAACCTCGCTGTGGCGGGGTTTTTTCTTGTGGCCCGATCCTCTCGGCCAGATCGACGCGGCTG
Source organism: Xanthobacteraceae bacterium (assembly GCA_035690995.1). GTDB lineage: Bacteria > Pseudomonadota > Alphaproteobacteria > Rhizobiales > Xanthobacteraceae > VAZQ01. The sequence continues at coordinate 2,208 of DASSJW010000805.1, read as the reverse complement.
CGCGCCCGAATGCCCCACACGTTTATTTTGCGGTCTGCGGCTAAAGCACGGAATGCGCGGGAACAATCCCGGTAGCGCTCCGTTGGTGCGCTAGCGTACGGAGCAGGGCAGGGGCCATGGCTGTTGTTCTCATCGTCGAAGACGAAGAGCAGGTGCGGGTCTTGGCCGAGGCCATCATCCAGGACTTGGGCCACGAAACGCTGACGGCGGGAACGGCCGAGCAGGCCCTGGCCATCATGCAGGAACGTCCCGATATCAATTTATTGTTTACTGACATCGGCTTGCAGCAGGATCTGCAAGCGGGACTGCAGCTTGCGAAAGGCATCGCGGCGCAAAAGCCGGGGCTGCCCGTGCTCTACACGACCGGGCAAGGGGTGACCGACGGGATGCGGGCGATGTTCGCGGATCCGTTTGGTTTCCTGCCGAAGCCGTATACGCCCGACGACCTCACCACCGCGCTCGGCAACATGTTGGCGGATCAGCACGGGGGCGCAGTCGGGGCGTCAGGCAAAGCAGAGCGGAACGCGGGCAAAAAGGACGGCCGGGACGCGGGGTGAGATACCCCGCGGCCGGCGCGCCCTTGGCTGATCCTAGGCGAGAGCGGCGCTACGCCGGTGGGATTGCGCGCTGTGCCGTTTCGGCAGCAGGGCCGCCGACTGCTGGCTCTGGAAGACTTCGGCGCAATGGCGCCATCGCTCGGCCATGCGGCTCCACGTCGCCTTGCTCGCGGGATCGCGGGTGAACTTTGCCATCTGCTGGCAATCGGCGGCGTGTCGCAGGAACTCTTCGGAGGGATTGATGGGAGACGGATGCATGCGGCGTTTCTCCTAGCCGATGGTCAGGCCGGCGCGGATCCCTTCTGCATGCGACGCCTTCGGGCGAAGGCGCTCGGCGTGATCGGAGAGCCGCAACCAGCACAACGCCAGTTCGCGCCAAGTCGTCCGCTCCTCCAGATCGCACGATCGCTCCACCAATTGCAGGCACTCACTCGCACGCTGCTGATATGCATCGAAAAGGATCATGGCCTAGCCTGATCTGCCCCCCACCTGAATGGGTTCAACGGTGTTCCCTGCGGAAGGTTCCTCCGCAGAAGGGGAGCGCAAGGTATAACTCGGTCGATGCAAGCGGCAGCCCGCCCGGGTCGCCCGGTTCCAACCCGGCCGCGCCGGTCTGGTCGCGCGGACAGAACAATGCCAGCGTAGCTCCGCGGCCTGGCCGGGCGGAGAGATTGGGCTCCGGCGCTCTCCCTCGGCGAGCCGGAGCGTGTCAGCGGGCGGATATGGCGCTCTACGTGGACGATGCGATCTGGCGCTGGCAGGGGCTGCGATGGGCGCACTTGCTGGCTGACGATATCGACGAACTGCATCGGTTCGCCACCGGCCTTGGCATCCACCGGCTGTCGTATCAGGGCCCGCCGCGGACCTCCGTCCCCCACTACGATCTCACCGCCTACGAGCGGCGGCGCGCCATCGCGGGCGGAGCGATTGCCTGCAGTCGAGATGAGATCGTCGCGGTGCTGCGCCGGTCGCGGTGGAACTACCGCTTGGCGCAGACGATGGTCACGCGCAACGTCGTTGAATTGGGATTGTTGCCGCAGCGGGCGCCGTTGGCGAGGGGAACCAGCGGATAGGTGGTGAAGGTGCCAGTGCAGTAGGCGCTGATCATCAGCTCGTCGGCGGCGCACGACGCCGTCGACGATTGCGGCGCCACCACCCTGAAGGCGGTACCGGCGGGCCCCGGATCGCCCTTTGGCCCCGGGGGACCTGGCGGCCCGGCTTCGCCCTTCTCGCCGATGTCCCCCTTCTCGCCCTTGGTATCCTTGGCGCTGTCGGAACAGCCGGCAAGGGCAAGTGCGGTGAACAGGGCAGTCATGGGCCAAAGCGCACGCATGCGCCCAGTGTCGGCGCGCCATGGGTTGAAATTGTGGCCTCGGGAGATGAACGCGAAAACGGATGCCGCTTGCGTGACGCGGGCGGGGGCGTGAGGGTCGCGGCGACGCGGCCGGCGTTGTTCTGCAATTGCCTTAGTGCCGGCTTGGCGCCGGATCGGGTGCCATCTTGACCCGAGGGCGCGTGGTGATCCGCGCAGGCAGGACTTAGGAGCGGTTGGTCAGGTGGACAGCTTGGTGCTTTGGGTTGCCTCGGTGCCGCACGGCGTACAAGCGAGCTTGATGTGTTCCTCGCCGTTCGCGACCTCGATCGATCGAAC